>CAYOEI010000367.1:0-3607 GCA_964402825.1 uncultured Hyphomicrobiaceae bacterium | reverse complement strand
GGGCTTCGTCCCGCCGTCCCAATTGCTGGAGTGCACCGCCAAGGTTGTTGTGCGCGTCGGCGTAATCGGGTTCGATGGCGAGGGCCTTCGAAATCAATTCCACAGCAAGGGTATTGTTACCCCCTTGATGGGCGATCACACCAAGCAAATGCAAGGCGACGGGCTGATCGGGGTCGGCTTGCAATATTTGCCGATAGAGGCTTTCCGCCTGCGCCAGGCGGCCCGCAGTGTGGTGCTGCACGGCGAGATCTATGGCTTGCTGGTTCATTAGATTCTGCTGCTCGGAGAAGCGTTTCGCTGCTTGACGAGACGGCGCCCTCCTGGCCACATTTTTGGCTATGTTCTACCGCCGGATTCTTTCTGCCCCGATCATCCGGCATTCCCCGGATATCCCTCGAACTGGTCAAAATGATAGCCGAAGATGGCGCATCGGGGAACGGCAAAACCCTTTGCTGGCGGTCCGCGTACGGATTTGGCAACCCAAACGCCATCGCAGGCCCAAATTGAGCTGATTTCTCGTCACCTGGATACACCTCTCCTTCCGTCATCTCCTTTGCCACCGCACCGCGTCAAGCTGGTGCCGGGGGCACCGGATGTTGATGCTGCGGACGGCTGATCGACCGGCATCGCGAACTTCCGCTTATTCCACCAAACGGAAGTCAAGTACACGCATCCAAAACAACCATTTTCAGTGGGGAATGCGTCACGTCCGCGATCTAAACGCGCACCAGAGCGAGCAGACAAGCACAATGGACCCCCTCTCCCTCGAAGGAGAAAGGCAACACAAATCAAAACAATTTCAAGCCGGGCGGGAGGGGCAGGCCGCCGGTTAAATCCTTCATCTTGTCCTGAAGCAAAACATCCAGTTTCGCCTTGGCGCCGGAATGCGCCGCCACGATCAAATCTTCGAGGATTTCCGCTTCATCTGGCTCGAGCAGCGAAGCGTCGATATCAAGACCGGTCATCGCGCCCTTGCCATTCAGCGTCACCGTGACCAGCCCGGCGCCGGACGTGCCCTGGCATTCCAGCGCGTCAAGCTCGGACTGCATCGCCTGCATGCGGCCCTGAAGCTCCTGCGCCTGCTTCATCATGCTGGAGAAATCTTGCATTTTTTATCTTCTCCTTTGTCCCGGTGTCCTCACGCGTCATCCCCTTCCCGGGGCGGCAGCTCGCGGACATCGCTGATTTGCGCGCCGGGGAAATGCTCGAACATCTTTTGCACATCGGGATGGCGTTTAACATCCTCGATCTCCTGGAGCTTGCGTTCGGCTTCTTCGCGCTGGCGCGCGCGGCGTTCCTCCGCGATGGTCTCCTCGCCCGCGCCGTCGGTGAGCGCGATAATCCACTGTTCGCCGGTCCATTGTTTCAGCTTCGCCCCCAGCTCGTTGGCGAGCGTGCGCGGCGCGGCTTCCAGCAGCTTGAGTTCAATATGGCGCGGTGCGAAGCGAATGAGGCGCACATGGTTTTCCAGCGCATGGGCGAGCCGGCGCTCTCTTTTTGCATCCACCAGCGCGATGACATCGGTAAAGGCGTGCAACTGCGCTTCGGGTGCGCTGGCCGCCTCGGGTTCAGGCGCGCTGCGAACTTGAGCGGAACTCGTTGCACGCGCTTCGGGCGAGGGAGCTGCGCTGCGCGCTGACACATGTTCTTGTTTCGCCTCGCCGCCCTTGGCGATCATCCGCGCGAGATCCCTTGGCGAGGGCAGCCCGGCCATATAGGCGAGACGCACCAGAAGCATTTCCGCCGCCGCCAGGGGACGCGGCGCGGCGTTCGCCTCCTCAAGCCCCTTGAGCAGCGCCTGCCAGGCCCTGGCCAGCGCGCCGATGTCGAGCTTTTCGGCCAGGTCTTCCGCCATGGCGCGCTCGGTTTCGCTCAAACCCGGATCGGCGGCGTCCTTGCCCGCGGCGGCGATGCGCGTCACCACATGCACGCACTCCGCCAGATCGCCAAGAATCTGCACCGGCTCCGCGCCATCGAGATAAAGCGCGCGCAAGGCTTCCAGAGCGCCCTTGGCGTCGCCCTTGAACACCGTTTCCAGCAGCGCGAATACCCGGCCGCGGTCGGCCAGCCCCAGCATGGTGCGCACATCCGCGCTCGTTACCTTGTCCGCGCCATGGGCTATGGCCTGATCGAGTATGGACAGCCCGTCGCGCACCGAGCCTTCCGCCGCGCGGGCGATTAACGTCAGCGCTTCGGCGTCGATTTCGGCTTTTTCCAGTTTTGCGATTTTGCCGAAATGCTCAACCAGCAGCGCAACCTCCACCCGGCGCAAATCGAACCGCTGGCAGCGCGAGAGCACCGTGACGGGAACTTTTCGCACCTCGGTGGTGGCGAAGATGAAGCGCACATGATCGGGCGGCTCTTCCAGGGTTTTCAGCAACCCGTTAAAAGCCTGCTTCGAGAGCATGTGAACCTCGTCGATGATGTAGACTTTTGTGCGCGCGGCGATTGGCTTGTAGCGCACGGATTCGATAATCTCGCGGATATCGTCGATGCCGGTATGCGAGGCCGCGTCCATTTCCAGCACGTCCACATGGCGCGATTGCATGATCGCCGCGCAATGTTCGCCCATCTCCGGCATCTCGATGGTCGGCCCGTCCACGCCTTCGCGCTCATAATTGAGGGCGCGCGCCAGAATCCGCGCTGTCGTCGTCTTGCCGACGCCGCGCACGCCCGTCAGCATATAGGCTTGCGCGATGCGCCCCGACGCAAAAGCATTGGTGAGGGTGCGCACCATCGCGTCCTGGCCGATCAACTCATCGAAGGTCGCGGGACGGTACTTTCGCGCCAGCACGGCGTAAGCCGCGCTGTCTTTGGTTTTCGCGCCCGATGAGGTTTTTTTCGCCTTGGCCATCGCGTCACATCTGAAAATTCAAGTGGGAGGCTGAACATGCAACCCGCGGCGAACTCGTTGGGGCTGCTTCCTTCCGGATCTGACCCGGTTGGCGAGACACGCGTCTGCAGCCAACCTCCCGGACCCGTTATATCAGAGTCCGGGGTGGAACTGGCAAGGGTCATTCATCAGCCAGGTTGAATAGGTATTGGTTCAACCTGCATCGACATTGCCGGTCCCTCCTCACGCCCAAGCGCGAAGGCTTGAAATCATTGAGATCGTTTCGAGTCAGACTCGCAGACTTTTAATTCCGCATCTCCGTTATCGGTAAATCGTCAGGAGAGCCAGGTTTTTTCTTTGCCCTGGCCATATTTGTCATCGGCGTAGCGCAGGATCAGGACTGCAACACAAAGCAAAACAATAGCACCGACAATTACCAATATTCGTATTTCGCTCATGTCAATTACTGTGATGCTAGCAAGAATGCGGGTCAGCACTGTAATAGCAATGAATATAAGGAATTGCGCTGGTATTACGCCACTTTTAAAATACATTCCGACCATAGCGCCAAGCTCAAGATAAATAAAGAGTAATAGTATATCTTGTATCGTGCCGTGGGATTTTTCCAACATTTCCAGATAAGCAAAAACTGCTGACCATACAATGGTGGCACCCATGATAAATAGAGCCACCAAAATGAAAACATCAACCAACTGATTTCCGAGCGTCTCAATAATTAAACGAGCAGGTAATTTTGACTTTTCAGACCCCTTA
>CAYOEI010000366.1:0-4463 GCA_964402825.1 uncultured Hyphomicrobiaceae bacterium | reverse complement strand
GCCATTGAGCGTTTCTTCAATAAACTCAAACATTTCCGCGCAATCGCAACACGCTACGACAAGCGTGACGACAACTATCTCGCTTCCATTAAGCTCGCTTCACTGCGAATATGGCTCAGGTTTAATGAGTCGGTGACCTAGAGTATTTTATAGGGAGCCATGCCTTGCCGGGCGAGTTCGTCGGCGCGCTCGTTTTCCGGATTGCCTGCATGGCCCTTGACCCAGTGCCAATCTACGTCATGGCGCTGGTGGGCCGTTTCCAGGCTCTTCCACAATTCCACATTCTTGACCGGTTTCCTGCTGGCGGTGCGCCAGCCATTTTTCTTCCACTTGGCAATCCAGCGGGTGATACCGTCGCGCAGATAGTTTGAATCGGTATGCAATGCGACCTTGCAGGGCTGCTTCAGGGCGTTCAACGCCTCGATTGCGGCGGTCAGCTCCATGCGGTTGTTGGTGGTTTCCACCTCACCGCCATATAATTCCTTGCAGCGCTCGCCAAATATAAGTATCGCGCCCCAGCCGCCTGGGCCCGGGTTCCCGGAGCATGCCCCGTCAGTATAAATTTCAACATCCTGCATGGGCAAACGCTCCTGCTAATCCTCTCCAAGTCCGTAGTCGCGCGCTGACTTAACACTGCGATGAAAACGCAGCTTGCGGACATATTCCATAGGGTCTTTCGGCTTCACCAGGGCGTCAGCGGACGGGTTCAGCCAGTCATAGATGCGGGTCAGCAGGAAACGCAACGCCGCGCCGCGCGCCAGGGTTGGAAGCGCTTCGAATTCTTCATCCGTTAAGGGGCGCAGGCTGGAATAGGAACGCAGCAGAGCCCGAGCCTTGGTGATATTGAATGAATTGTCACTTTCGAAACACCAGGCGTTCAGGCAAATCGCAATGTCATAGGCGAGCACATCATTGCACGCGAAGTAGTAGTCAATGACGCCCGATACCCGTCCGCGAAGAAAGAAGACATTGTCGGGGAAAAGATCGGCATGAATGATGCCTTCAGGAAGATTGCCCGGCCATGAAGCTTCCAATGCGCTGAGTTCCTCGCTGACTTCAGCATCAAGACCAGGCGCAATGGTATCCGCCCCGCCCGTCGCGGCCTCATGAAGTGGACGCCACCCATGCACGTTAAGCGCGTTTTTGCGCTTCATGCTAAAACTCTGGCCCGCCAGATGCAGCTTGGCGAGCGTTTCGCCAAGTGCGGCGCAATGGTCAGCCGTTGGCCGCCGGACCCACAGTCCTTCCAGAAAAGTGATAATGGCAGCCGGACGGCCGGCCAGCTCGCTCAGCATTTCGCCATTCCGGTTACGGACCGGAACAGGGCAGATAAAACCAGATCCTGCAAGATGCTCCATCAGGCCGAGAAAGAAAGGGAGATCCTCAACCTCAACCCGTTTTTCATACAAGGTGAGGATGTGCGGACCGGATTCGGTTTGCACAAGATAATTTGTGTTCTCAACACCTTCGGCAATGCCTTTGAAGGATAAAGCATTTCCTATTTTATAATTGGCAATGAATTGAACGAGTTCGTCGTCCGTGACTTCCGTGTAAACCGCCATGCTAGCGCGACTCGCGAAGTTCACGCGGAAGTTTGAAGGAAATGTTTTCGTCGGCTGTCGAAACGGCCTCAACGGTGATTTCGAAACGCTCGCCGAAGGCGGTGATAAACTCGTCGACCAGAACTTCGGGCGCAGAAGCTCCTGCGGTGATACCGATGGTGCGGATGTTCTCATAGTCGTCCCAGTCAATTTCCCCGGCGCGTTGCAGAAGGGCTGCTTCGCTGCATCCGGCCCGCTGGGCAACTTCAACCAGGCGCTTGGAATTGGAGCTGTTGGGGGCGCCGACAACGATCAGCCGGTCGCAGCGCGGCGCGATGTTTTTCACAGCGGCCTGACGATTGGTTGTGGCGTAACAAATGTCTTCCTTGTGGGGAGCCACAATTGCCGGAAACCGTTCGCGCAAAATGTCGACGATGTCCTGGGTGTCATCGACTGAAAGCGTGGTCTGCGTGATAAAGGCAAGCTTTTCTGCATCTTCAGGCTCGAACTCAGACGCCTGGGAGGTCGATTCAACGAGTTTTACCACGCCGCCGGGCAACTGGCCCATGGTGCCGGCGACTTCCGGGTGGCCGGCATGACCGATGAGAATGATCTCAAAACCCTGCTTGTGAAGACGTTCAGCTTCCATATGGACTTTTGAAACCAGCGGGCATGTTGCGTCGAGGAAGAACATATTGAGTCTGGCGGCATTTTCCGGCACCGATTTCGGTACGCCATGGGCGGAAAATATTACAGGCGCTCCATTGTCCGGAATTTCGTCTAATTCTTCGACGAATATGGCCCCCTTGGCGCGCAGGGAGTCGACCACATAGCGATTGTGCACGATTTCATGGCGTACATAGACAGGGGCGCCATATTTCTCGAGCGCCAGTTCAACAATCTGCACCGCGCGATCAACGCCGGCGCAAAAACCACGGGGGGCGGCAAGAAGAATAGTCAACGGTGGACGGATTTCCACTTTTTGCGAATTTGTGGAAAATTGGGAGTTATGCACTTTATTCATGCCGTCACCGGTCGTGAGATTCAAAAGTTGTCAACGGCTCTGCCGAGGTTAGTCTTGCCAGATGAGATAGGTGTTATTATCACATGATAGAAAAGTATGAGAGGCTGAATTCTAAACGAGCATATACATGCTCGTGGATAGGGCCTGTCAAGATAGTGGACGATAACAGGGGGCGTGTTGAGAGTTCGTAAACCAGTGCTGGCGCGTGCCGCCAGGGTAACCACGGCGTTGGCATTGATCTCCGCGATTTTGGCCGCTTGCGGTATGTCGCAGATCACCTCGCCGTTCAGATCCAAGAAACAAAATCAAAGCTTTGAGCCGTATGTCAGCGAGGCACGGCTTCTTGAGGCGGCCAAAAGCGATGTATCGGGCGAGGTGAGCATCGAAGCAGCGATGACGAGCTGTCCACAATTCAAGATTTGGCCGCGTGACCGCTTGCTGACAATCTATGACGTTGGCCGTGCCGGTGATGGTCTGGCCATCCAGTATCGCGGAGAGATCACAAAAACCGCGCGCGAGTGTCAGATTCAACCCAATCAAGTATCGGTCAAATATGGATTTGCCGGTCGTGTATTGCTCGGCCCTCGCGGGCGCCCTGGTTCGGTAAAGATGCCGATCAAGGTGCATGTCACCGATCAGACCCGTACGATCATCTCAACCCAGAAAATATCCATTGACGTAATCATTCCCGCCGATAACCCGGTTGGCTATTTCTCCGCGGTCCGCGAGCTCTCCTTCACACTCCCTCCGGGTGTGCCGCCTGGAGACTTTAAGCTCTACATCGCATTTGACCGGGGTGCTTCCGGCGCTGGCTAGGTCATGAACTCATGACATAGCTCTTAGTCCTGTTGACTTACCCTCAGGACCACTTATCATTTATTTCAGGTCCATATGACCCCAGCGGGAGAGACCGGGTCGTACCGGCGCGGAAGGAGCAACCGCCTCGGAAACTCTCAGGCAAAAGGACCGCACGGGGGATGGCTCTCTGGAAAGTAGCACTGGTTCGCGTTGCGGGCCGGGCTCACCGAAGGTGATAGACAAGCGAATCGCTTGAGGTCCGCGCGTGAAATCTCTCAGGTTCCATGACAGAGGAGGCGCTTCTTGAGCTGGAGCTCGGGCGGCGTACGTCTGTCATAACCGGAAAGAATAAGCCCGTGACCCAAGAGGCGAACTCAAATCAGACATTAAAACACACGCCCCTGCACGCCCTCCATGGCGAGCTTGGCGGCAAGATGGTGCCATTTGCCGGCTATGAAATGCCCGTTCAGTATCCACTTGGCGTTCTGAAAGAGCATTTGCATACCCGCGCAAAAGCCGGGCTGTTCGATGTCTCCCATATGGGACAGGCTTTTTTAAACGGACCGGACCATGAAAGTGTGGCTGCGGCGCTGGAAGCTCTTGTTCCAGGCGAAATCGCAAAGCTTGGGCTGGGCCGCATGCGTTACACCATGCTGCTCAATGAAGACGGCGGCATTCTTGATGATCTGATGGTGACGCGGCCGGTGTCCGAGGATGATGACGGACGGCTCATGCTGGTGGTCAATGCCGCCTGCAAGGATGCGGACTACGCCCATATGGAGGCGAAGCTGGGGGGTGGCGTGAAACTGACACCGAACGAGGATCGTGCGTTGCTTGCCCTGCAAGGACCAGCGGCTGTCGCTGTCATGACCAAATGGTGCCCGCAGGCGGCCGATATGGGGTTCATGACTGCGACCAGTGCTCAGTTCGACGGGGTCGACTGCCATATCAGCCGGTGTGGCTATACGGGTGAAGACGGCTATGAAATTTCAATTGCCAACGACAAGGCCGTCCAACTCGCCCGTACGCTTCCTTCACATGACGATGTGGAGATGATCGGGCTTGGCGCACGCGATTCCCTGCGCCTTGAAGCGGGCCTG
>CAYOEI010000365.1:0-3687 GCA_964402825.1 uncultured Hyphomicrobiaceae bacterium | reverse complement strand
ACCGCATTCTAGGTCTTAAACCGCCCGGCAGTTACGCCGATCCGGATTTTTGAAAGCAAAACCGTGTCACAGTTAAAAGACCAGATTCGCGCCCGCGCCGCCGAGACCGGTTTCGACATCATTCGCTTTACGACGCCGGATGCTGCACCCCTTGCCGGTGAGCGGCTGATGGAGTTTCTGGCCGATGGCCGCCACGGGGATATGGAATGGATGGAAACAACGGCGCCGCGCCGCCGCGACCCTGCCGCATTGTGGGCGGACGCGCGCTCGGTGATTATTCTGGGGTTGAATTATGGCCCGGACTCCGATCCGCTGGAGAGCCTGAAGCAGACCTCAAACGGCGTTATCTCCGTTTATGCGCGCGGAAAAGATTATCACGACCTCATCAAGAAGAAGCTGAAGCAGGTGGCCGGCTGGCTGCACCGCGAGAGGTCATGCGAGGTAAAAGTGTTTGTCGATACCGCGCCGGTGATGGAAAAGCCCCTGGCTCAGGCGGCAGGCGCCGGGTGGCAGGGCAAGCACACCAATCTGGTGTCCCGAAAATTTGGTTCATGGCTGTTTCTGGGTTCGATCTTTACGACCGAGATGCTGGAGCCCGACGAGATGGAAAGCGATCATTGCGGGGCCTGCCGCGCTTGTCTCGACATTTGCCCAACGAATGCGTTTCCTGCTCCTTATGAACTCGACGCGCGGCGCTGCATCTCCTATCTCACCATTGAGTATCAGGGACATATCGCAGCTGAATTTCGCAAAAATATCGGCAATCGCATCTTCGGGTGTGACGATTGCCTGGCCATCTGCCCCTGGAACAAGTTTGCGAAACTCTCTTCTGAAGCCCGCCTTGCCGCGCGCGCAGAGACCGATAATCCGCCGCTTGCCGAGTTGCTGGCGATGGACGATGCCGCGTTCCGCGCCCGTTTTGCCGGGACGCCGGTCAAACGCACGGGCCGCGACCGGTTCCTTCGCAATGTGCTGATCGCCGCTGGAAATTCGGGCGATGCCGCGCTTCTTCCCAAAATAGAATCTCTGCTGAGAGATGCATCCCCCCTGGTGCGGGCCATGGCGATATGGGCAAGCGCTCAGCTGATGGATGAGGCGCGGTTCGCTGCGCAGCGCGCCGCACATGAAAGCAATGAGCGCGACGCGCAGGTGAGGGACGAATGGCGAAGCGTGCATCCATGAACAGCCTTATCATTTTCGGCCTTGGTTACTCGGCGCAGGTTTTTGCCCGCCGCATGATGGAACGCGGCTGGCAAGTGGTTGGAACCACCCGCTCCAGGGACAGCGCCGCCAGCTTGCGGGCTCAGGGTTTCAATGTGGTGGTGTTCACGGGCGAAGCGCCTTGCATCGAGGCGCGTGATGCGCTTGTAAGCGCCACCCATGTGCTTGTGTCCATTGCGCCGGGCGCGGATGGAGATCCGGTTCTGTCTTGCCATGGCGGTGATCTGGCTCAGGCCCAAAACCTTAAGTGGCTTGGCTATCTCTCCACCGTGGGCGTCTATGGCGATTATGGCGGCGCTTGGGTGGATGAAGAAGCGCCACTCAATCCAAAAAGCGAGCGCTCAGTGCAACGCGTCACGGCTGAAAAGGCATGGGCGGTATTTGGCTCTGAAACGGGCGTGGCGGTTCATCTGTTCCGTTTGGCCGGCATTTATGGGCCGGGACGCGGACCGTTTGAGAAAGTTAGGCAGGGCAAGGCGCGGCGCATCGTCAAACCGGACCAGGTGTTCAACCGGATTCATGTCGAGGACATAGCAAATGTTCTTGAAGCCTCCATCGCGCATCCGCGTGGCGGGGCCATCTACAATGTGAGCGATAATGAACCGGCCCCGCCGCAGGATGTGGTGGCCCATGCGTCGAGGGAGCTGGGTATGGAGCCGCCGCCCGAGGTGGCGTTCGAGGACGCGGGTCTATCACCCATGGGCCGCAGTTTTTACGGCGAGAACAAGCGTGTCTCGAATGCGCGGATCAGGCAGGAACTCAAAGTTGCGCTGAGCTATCCCACATACCGCGAAGGGATGCGGTATACGGGTGGGGCTTCCGGCAAATGAGTGGCGTCATACACGCAGCGACTGTGCTTCAGATTATCCCCCGGCTGGATACGGGAGGGGCTGAACTGGCGACGGTGGAAATTGCCGAGGCGGTCGTTCGCGCCGGCGGGCGGGCCTTCGTGTTTAGCGAAGGCGGGCGGATGGCCGGCGATATCGAGGAAACGGGCGCTCAGCTCATACGCTTCCCCGCCGCGACCAAGAACCCGGCGCGTATTATCGCCAACGCTTTTCGCATTGCCCGGTTTATCCGCGAATGCGGCGTGGATGTGGTTCATGCGCGCAGCCGGGCGCCGGCCTGGAGCGCATTGCTGGCCGCCAGGGCCACCGGCACCACATTTGTCACCACATATCATGGCGCTTATGGCAATCGGGGGCCTCTCAAGCAGCTCTATAATTCCGTCATGGCGCGCGGCGATCTGGTCATTGCCAATTCCGCCTATACCGGAAAACTGGTCCATGACCGCCACGCAACGCCACGGAATCGCATTCGGGTTATTAATCGCGGTGTTGATCTTGAGAAATTCGACCCTTCTGCGTTATCGGATAAGCGGATAAACAACCTGCGGGACAAATGGGGCGTTGGGGATGACGCGCGCATAATTCTTCACCCCGCGCGCCTGACCGGCTGGAAGGGCCAGCATGATGTTATTGAGGCGGCGGCAAAACTGTTTGAGAACGATCGTGACTGCCCTGCGCTATTCATTCTGGCTGGGGACGCGCAAGGGCGCGATGCCTATGTCAGCGCCTTAAAACGGCAAATCGAGCACTTTGAGCTGGCCGGAAAAGTGAAGCTGGTAGGCCATTGCGGCGACATGGCGGCGGCCTACTCGGCAGCGCATGTGACGCTCATCGCTTCCACCGAGCCTGAAGCCTTTGGCCGCACAAGCGCTGAGGCGCAGGCAATGGGCTGCCCCGTCATCGTCACGCGCCAGGGGGCGTCCCCAGAAACATTGCTGACCGCAGCGCGCGATGGCATTGATGCGGCCACCGGATGGGTGGTACCTGTTGGTGCGCCAGCGGCCCTTGCCAACGCGATTGCCGAAGTACTCTCATTGTCTAAGAGGGAGCGTAAAGCGATGGCGGCGCGTGCGCGGACACATGTTTGCGCGCGTTTTTCGTCGGAGCAAATGAAACGCCAGACGCTTGGCGTCTATGATGAATGCCTTAAATCGGCGCTTGCAGGCGCTTTCGATGACGCAACGCTTAAGCAGTAATCTGAAGATTAGGTGAGAGTCCGCTTGACTTCGCCGGGCTTCTTTTCAATTTTATACCCACAGCGCTTCCTGGCGCTATTTAGGTTTTGGCAGCAAAAGGAGAAAGTCACATCGCACGCCGACCAATGAGGGCCAGAACAGCGCCCACTAAACGAGGGCCTCGCGCAAACGAGGACATTGATTACCCCGAAGTTCAACTCATCGATGAAGAAGGCGAGAATCACGGGACTGTCACGACCGAGCATGCCAAGGAGATGGCTGCGGACGCCGGACTGGACCTTGTCGAGATCGCGGGTAACTCCGCGCCGCCTGTCTGCAAAATACTGGATCTGGGGAAATACAAATACCAGGCCCAGAAGAAAGCCGCCGAGGCGCGCAAGAAGCAGAAGACCATCGATGTCAAGGAAATCAAGATGCGTCCT
>CAYOEI010000364.1:0-5929 GCA_964402825.1 uncultured Hyphomicrobiaceae bacterium | reverse complement strand
CGCGGCAACAAGGGCGCCGCGCTCACCACATATATCTCTCTTGCCGGACGCTACACGGTCCTGATGCCCAATACCGCCCGTGGCGGCGGCATATCGCGCAAGATCACCAACGCAACCGATCGCAAACGCCTGCGCAAGATCGCCAGCGATCTGGATGTCGCCCAGGGCATGGGGCTGATCATCCGCACTGCCGGCGCATCGCGCACCAAGGCGGAAATCAAGCGCGACTTCGAATATCTGCTGCGCATGTGGGAAAACATTCGCGACCTCACCCTGCAGTCCACCGCCCCTACCCTCGTCTATGAGGAAGGCAACCTGATCAAGCGCTCGATCCGGGACCTCTACGGCAAGGGAATCGACGGTGTCATCGTGGCCGGAGACGAGGCTTACAAGGAAGCCAAGGGCTTCATGAAGCTGCTGATGCCGAGCCACGCCAAGAACGTGCAGCCCTACAAGGAACCCGAACCGATCTTCGTCCGGCACCAGATCGAGAGGCAGCTGGGCGCAATGTATTCACCGCACGTCACGCTGCGATCGGGCGGATATATAGTTATCAATCAGACTGAAGCCCTTGTCTCGGTAGATGTGAACTCGGGTAAATCAACCCGCGAGCACTCCATTGAAGACACCGCGTTGCGGACCAATCTGGAAGCTTCAGAAGAACTTTCCCGGCAACTTCGATTGCGGGATCTCGCCGGTCTTATCGTGATTGATTTTATCGACATGGAAGAGCGGCGTAACAACCGCGCCGTTGAACGCAAACTGAAAGACTCACTCAAAAACGACCGGGCGCGCATTCAGGTCGGGCGAATTTCTCATTTTGGACTGATGGAAATGTCTCGCCAGCGCCTGCGCGCTGGCGTTCTTGAAGGCAGCACATCCACCTGCACCCTGTGTCAGGGCACCGGCATCGTGCGGTCCACCGAATCCATGTCACTGGATATTCTACGCACGCTGGAAGACACGCTGCTGAACGAGGGCGTGGCCAATCTCGTTGCGACAACGTCCTATGAGATCGCACTCTATATTCTCAATCAGAAGCGCGCCTCCTTGAAAGACATCGAGAACCGGTATGACGTGAGCATCACGATTACTGCGAACAATGAGCTGCAAGGAGCCAGCTTTTCGATTGTGCGCGACAAAACAGCGGTCAGGAACGAGAGAAAAGCCGATGCCGCCGTCGTGTCTATGGATGATTCCTATCATTCTGCCTCTGAAGAAGATGAAAGCAGCCGTGGCGGTGAAAATGAGGGTGAGCGCAAACGCCCCCGGCGCCGGGGCAGACGGCGCGGACGCGGGCGCGCAGAGCGCGAGGACAGTGGCCGCGATGACGCTATGGCAGCCTCAGCTCAGGCCGATGAAAAAAGCGGCGATACGGAAGTAATTTCGCAAGACAATACGGAGCGCGAGGACGGCGCCCGCAGGCCGCGGCGCAGAGGCCGCAGGGGCGGAAGGCGGACCCGGGGCTCCGGGCGCGCACGCACGGCTGCCGCGGAAGCCGGTGTCTCCGAGTCAGTCACGGACGGCACAATTGTTCCAGAAGCGGCAGCTCCCGCGTCTGAAACTCCATCTGTTGAAGCTCCGGCAGCAAAGGTCCAGTCTGAACAGGCCCAGCCAGAGCAGGCCCAGGCCGAACAGGCCCAGGCAGACTCTGTAATTTCCACAGAAACGATCGCTGCCAATGAACCTGAAGCGGAAGAGAAGCCGAAACGCAAACCGCGCGCGCGCAAAAAAACCAGCGTAAAAGCGTCCGAGGATGGCCAAAGCACGGACAAGAAGACAGACGAGAGCGCCGAAAAGAAAAAACCTGCCCGCAGCAGGAAGAAACCGGCCAGGTCCGCAAAGAAAGCCGATGATGGTGACACGGTGTCTGCTGACAAGACGGACGATGCTCCCGCACCGGCAAAAAAACCTTCAACGTCCAAATCAGCCGCTGCTAAGGCTGCGGCCAAGGATGTGAAGGCGAGCAAGTCGGATAGCGGCGAGAGCAAGGCTGAGCCGCAACGAAGCGGTTGGTGGCAGCGCCGGGCCTGATCTTCTGGTCTTGGCCTTGAGGGGGGTGAGCGCCTATCGGCCTGAAACGCCCGGCCAGTTGCGCAGGCGGCGCGCGGCCTCGGCCATGCGCTCCGTCGTGCCGGCATAAGAAAATCGCAGAAAGTGAATCCCGCGCCCGGTATCGAAATCGATGCCGGGCGTTGCCGCAACTCCGGTCTCATCCAGCATCCGCCTGGCGAATTCCATGCTGTCATTGGTCAGGTGCCGGACATCGGCATAAAGATAGAATGCGCCATCGGCTGGCAAAATTTCCGTAAAACCCGCCTTAGGCAGCTCTTCCAGCAGCAATTCCCGATTCGCCTGATAGACAGCCTTGTTCGCCTCCAACTCGTCCTGGGCGTCAAACGCCGCGATTGCCGCATATTGGGAGAGCGCCGAAGGGCAAATGTAAAGATTTTGCGCAAGCCGCTCGATGGTCCGCACCAGCGCCCCGGGCACAACCATCCAGCCAATGCGCCATCCGGTCATGCTGAAATATTTCGAGAAGCTGTTGATGACTATCGCTGAACCAGTGTGGCTGAGAGCGGTCTGCGCGCGCTCACTATAATCGAGGCCATGGTAGATCTCATCCGATATGAACCAGATGCCAAGCTCCTCACATGTGCGGGCAATCGTTGAAAGAGCGTCCCCGACAAGCATGGTGCCTGTGGGGTTGGCCGGACTGGCCAGCAACAGGGCGTGCAGTTCACTCGTATCGTGCAGCGCGGTGAGAGATGCCGGGTCCGGCATCCAGCGCGTGCCGGGACCCGTTTCCAGCGTAACCGCCTGTGCGCCAAGCGCGCTCAGAATATGCCGGTAGCAGGGATATCCCGGCGTCGGTATGGCCACGCGCCCGCCGGCATCGAGTATGGCGAGAAACGCCAGCACGAACCCGGCCGATGACCCGGCCGTGACAACAACATGCTCCGGCTCGACGCTCACGCCGTAATGCGACGCGTAGTGCCGGGCGATCCTCTCCCTCAGTTCCGGCAGGCCCAGCGCTTCGGTATAGCCAAGCGCGGAGGACTTCAGCGCCGCCTGAGCGGCTTCCACAACCCGCGCCGGGGCAGGTGTCCCTGGCTGGCCAACTTCCATATGCACGATGTCAGCGCCATCCGCCTGCTTCTGGTTTGCCGCCCGAAGGATGTCCATCACGATGAACGGATCAATTCGGCCACGCTCCGAAAGGGGGCGCGGCAGACCCGGGTCTATGATGGCACCACCACTCTTATCCATTACTTCGCTCACCCTGCTGTTCCATTCAATCCTGGTCACCATGCTGTGAATGAATACATATTGGCCACTCAATCGACT
Source organism: uncultured Hyphomicrobiaceae bacterium (assembly GCA_964402825.1). Classification (GTDB taxonomy): domain Bacteria; phylum Pseudomonadota; class Alphaproteobacteria; order Rhizobiales; family Methyloligellaceae; genus UBA2767. The sequence goes on along the minus strand of CAYOEI010000364.1, from coordinate 2,581 downwards.
TATAGTGCGTGATCAATCAACGTCGCGCGAGTCGTTGACCCGGCACCATCTGAACTCTACTCTTATTTGGTAAGATGTGTTTGCTAGAATATGGCATAATCCACTGAAATATATGTCGAATAAATATTTCAACGGCAAAATGACCGACTCGGCGGCCAAGTCCCTCCGCGGCTTTTCCAGAGTGCCGCGCGCTGTGTTCAACTACGTGATGGCGGCATTTCTGTCCGCTGCGCTCATTGTAGCCACCCAGCCGGCCCGCGCGCAGGGGCTGATCCGGGACGCGGAAATAGAGAATCTGCTGCGGGTCTACTCCAAACCCATATTCAAGGTGGCCGGCCTCGCCCAGCAGAACATCAATATCCATCTCATCGGTCAGCGCTCCTTCAATGCCTTCGTCGTCGACGGCCATAACATGTTTTTTCATGTCGGCACGCTGATGCGGGCGGAAACACCGAACCAGGTGATCGGCGTCATCGCTCATGAAACCGGCCATATAGCGGGCGGCCATCTCTCGCGGTTACGCCAGGCCATGAGCCATGCCCGCTCGACATCGATGATGTTGAGAGTTCTCATCCTGGCCGCAACGGCCGCAGGCGCCGTTGCGGGCGTAAATGTCGGCGCCGCTAGCGCGGGCGCGCTGCTTGGCGGCGAGTCGCTTACGCAGCGTTATGTCTTGTCGTACCGCAGATCAGAAGAATCTTCGGCTGACCAGGCCGGCCTGTCCTATCTGAACGCCACGGGCCAATCCGGCAAAGGCATGCTTGATACCTTCGCCTATCTCGCCAATCAGGGGCTCGGGTCATTGAAATATGTCGACCCATATGTGCAGAGTCACCCCTTCCCGAGCCAGCGCATCATAAGATTGCGTGATCTGGCGCGCGCCAGCCGTTATTTCGACAAACGCGACCCTCCGGTTTTGCAAGCCCGCCATGATATGATGCGCGCCAAGCTTTCCGGCTTTCTGGACAACCCGCAGACAGTCCTTAACCGCTACCCCAACTCCGACCAGTCCTTCCCCGCCAGCTATGCGCGCGCAATTGCGAGCTACCGCCGTTCAGGAGTGCGCGCATTTCTTCCGAAAATCGACGCGCTGATACAACTCCAGCCGCAAAATCCATATTTTTATGAACTCAAAGGACAATTTTTGTTCAAAAGCGGCACGGCCGGGCCCGCAATTGCTCCCCTGCGCAAGGCTGTATCCCTGGCGCCGAACGAACCCCTCATTCGCCTCCTGTTAGCACAAGCTTTACTTGCTAATGCCCAAAGTAGTGGTAAGCCGAAACTGGCGCTTCTTGATGAGGTGATATCCAATCTCAAACAGGCCCTGATCAAGGAAACCTGTTCCGCCATCGGATATCGACAGCTTGCGACCACCTATGGCTTGAAGAAGAATATTCCGCAGGCGATGCTTGCCTCGGCATATGCATACCAATATGAAGGCAAGAACGATCTGGCAAAACGGCAAGCCAAAGACGCCAAGAAACGCTTCAAACCCGGTACGTCTGATTGGCTCAGGGCCGATGACATCGTCAGCTTAAATCCGAAGCGCTGCTAAGGTCAGGACGCTAGAAGGTATCCCTTATATCCGAACTCTCATCTGACTGGATTTATATTGAGCAAAACACCTAAAGCCACCAGCGGAAACGCGCCGAAGCAGTTCCTCCTCCCCGCCCTCGTTGGCGCAAGCGTCGCGGCAGTGGCGTTCGGCCTGTTCGTTGCGCTTGACCGGGCGCGCGCACCAGCTCCCGCGCCTGCCGCACTGGCGCCACTTCCCGTCATGCCGGGAAGAACAACCAGCCCCGTCATCGCACTCGACGACAGTCAGAAGGCGCTGATCGAGAAAACCGTTGAGGCCTATCTGCTCAACAATCCGCAAATTCTGATGAAAATGTCCGAAGCGCTCGAGAGACAGCAAAAACAGAATCAGGACGAGCAGCTGCAAAACACAATCGCGGAGAATGGCGATTCCATCTATCGCGACAAGTTCGGCCTCGTAGCCGGCAACCCTGATGGCGATGTGACCATTGTCGAGTTCTCCGACTACAACTGCCCGTACTGCAAACGCGCGTTTAACAGCATAAAGCAGGTGCTCGGCGCCGACAGCAAAGTGCGCGTCGTTTTAAAAGAATTTCCGATCTTCGGTGAGCAGTCCGAGAACATCGCGCGGGTGGCCATCGCCGCCAAATATCAGGGACGCTATTTCGACATGCATTCCGCCTTGCTGAAATCACCAGGCCGGAACAATAAAAAGTCAGCGCTTCTGATCGCGGAAAAGCTCGGGCTGGACATGGACAAGCTGCGCAAGGACATGAACTCTGATGAAGTCAGGAAGGTCATCTCCGAAACCCGCCAGCTCGGCAATAAACTCGGCATCCAGGGTACACCCTTCTTCCTCGTTGGCGACAAGGTCATTCCCGGCGCTCCTGATGATCTGTTCCAGGTGTTCAAGGGCCATATAGCGGACATTCGCAAAAACGGTTGCACCGTGAGCTGTTGACCATCCAGCAAAGCTGATTTTGCAACCCCGCACAAAAACTGGTACAGGGGCACCTGGCAGTCAACGATCTCGCCTTCGGTATTT
>CAYOEI010000363.1:0-2770 GCA_964402825.1 uncultured Hyphomicrobiaceae bacterium | reverse complement strand
GTCGCGCTCCTCGCTGAGCGCTTTCTCAAGCAGATCAAGCTGGGCTTCTAGATCGATTGAAGCAGGTGGGGTCTGGGTCATCCGGTCAGCCATATTTTGTGTTTCATCGGATATTGGGCCACGGTGCGTTAAGGATTTGTTAAGAACGAATTTCAGCACTCCGCCGCACTTCTCCCCTCATTGCGGCGAGGGAGGGGAATGATGGCGATGTTGTCACTTCAGCCCGGCCATTTGGCGGATATCATCGGGGCTCATGGCATCAGCCCGCAGGCTCGCCAGGCTCCTGTCCTTGTGGCTTTTGGAGAGTTTGCGTCCGTCCGCGCCAGTGAGCAGTTTGTGATGGTGATAGAGCGGCGCGGGTAACTCCAGCAGCGTTTGCAGAAGCACGTGGATATCGGTGGCCGCATAAAGGTCCTGGCCCCGCGTGACATGAGTGATGTTTTGCAAAGCGTCATCCACGACCACCGACAAATGATAGCTCGCCGGCACGTCTTTGCGGGCAATCACCGCATCGCCCCAGCGGGCCGGGTCAGCGGTTATGGTTTGCGCCCCGCCGCTTGCAGGATCAAGTTCCGTGAAGGTGAGCGGCGCACCGGTCATGGCCCGCGCCGCCTCAACGGCCTTTTCCATGTCGATCCTTAGAGCAAAAGCCTCGCCCTTGTCCTTGCGGCGTTGCACCTCGTCTTCTGGCATTGCCTTGTGCAGGCCGGGATAGAGCGGTGCGCCGTCGGGATCGCTCCGGCCAGGGTTTGCATGAAGTGCAATCTCCTTGCGCGTGGCGAAGCAGGGATAGAGCAGGCCCTTTGAGCTCAGTCTGCCGATCATTTTCTCATAAAATGCAAAATGCTCCGACTGGCGGCGGACCGGCTCTTCCCATGTCAGCCCGAGCCATGCCAGATCGTTCAGCATTTGCGCTTCATATTCAGGGCGGCAGCGCTCCAGATCGATGTCCTCGATACGCAGCAGGAAGCGCCCGCCCATATTGCGAGCCATATCGCTGGTGAGAATGGCTGAAAGCGCATGGCCCAGATGCAGGGCGCCATTGGGGCTTGGCGCGAATCGGAAGACGGGTTTGCTCATAATGGCGTTATAGTGCGCTCACCGGTCGGATGCTTGAGGAATAAATGCCCCGGATCATCAACAACAAGGCCGATATTGCCGAAGGCGTAAAAGCGCTCAGGGCTGCGTGCGAGCATATGGCGGGGGTTTATGATGTGACGGGTCCGCCCCCTTTGCGCCGCCGCGCGGAAGGGTTTGAAGGCCTGGCGCGCATCATAACCGGCCAGCAACTTTCGGTCGCCAGCGCGTCGGCAATCTGGGGGCGGGTTGAAAGGGCCGTGCGGCCTATGGACCCCGAGACTTATTTGCGCAAGCGCAGCACGACTTTAAGAAAATGCGGATTGTCGGCGAGCAAGATTTCCACGATCAAAACCATCGCCGCGGCCATTGCTTCAGATGCGCTCGATCTCAATGCGCTGGCATTGGCGGATGAGGACGCAATCAAGGAACAGTTGACCGCGCTCAAGGGCATTGGCCCATGGACCGCGGATATCTACATCATGTTTTGCATGGGCCGCGCCGATGGCTGGGCGCCAGGAGATCTGGCGCTGCGATATGCCGTTAAAGACGCCACCGGCGCTGATGAATTGCCGAGTTTCGTGGAGATGGAGGAAATCGCTGAAAGCTGGCGGCCCTGGCGCAGCGTCGCCGCGCGTATGCTGTGGGCTTATTACGCGGCGTGCCGGGCGAAGAACTCCGGCGCACCGGCGTAAATCTTCAGCTAGAGCAGGTTCCGGCCAAACAGAATGATGGTTATTTATGAATCCATGACCTAGTATTGCGCCCGCAAACGCCTGGGTTAGACGGATGCGAAAAACGTATGAGGTTATTGATGCTGAATACGGCGCCTATGGTACCGGAACGCACATCACCGGAAGCCCTTCCGGCGCTCGTGCTGAACGCCGATTTCCGGCCTTTGAGCTATTACCCCCTGTCGCTCTGGGGATGGCAGAATGCGGTCAAGGCGGTGTTTCTCGAGCGTGTGAATATCGTCTCGGAATATGAGTGCATCGTACATTCGCCCTCGTTTGAGATGAAGCTGCCGAGCGTGGTCTCGCTAAAGTCGTACATAAAGCCCGCGCTCTATCCGGCCTTCACCCGCTTCAATCTGTTCCTGCGCGACCATTTCCACTGCCAGTATTGCGGAGCCGAGGATGAGCTCACATTCGACCATCTTGTTCCGCGCGCTCATGGCGGCCTGACCCGGTGGGACAATGTGGTCGCCGCCTGCGCGCCGTGTAATTTGAGGAAGGGCGGAAAGTTGCCGCGTGACGCCAAAATGTGGCCGGCGCAAAAACCCTATCGCCCGACAGTGCACGAGCTGCACCGCAACGGGCGTTCGTTTCCGCCAAACTATCTGCATGAAAGCTGGCTCGACTATCTCTATTGGGACACCGAGCTGGAGGCGTAATCTCGCTGGTTTATCTCGCGCTGGTTTATCTCGCTCACGGCTATTCCTCGGCTTCGCCTCGGGCCTGCGCGGGCGCGCGCTATCGCGCGGCGGCCGTTCGGCCTTGCCTCGGCTGCGCCTCGGGTATGTTTTCGCTCACGGCTATTCCCGCTGCGCGGGGCCTGCGCGGGCGCGCCCTGTCCGGGCGGCGCGCATTCGGCCTTGCCTCGGCTGCGCCTCGGGTATGTTTTCGCTCACGGCTATTCCCGCTGCCCCGGGCCCCCGCGGGCGCGCGCCCACGCGGGGCGGCCGGCCGGGCCG
>CAYOEI010000362.1:0-2939 GCA_964402825.1 uncultured Hyphomicrobiaceae bacterium | reverse complement strand
TCAGATCATCGATCAGCAGGCGGTCGCCAAACCCCTTGGTCAGCCCTTCCGCCTCGATCACCAGATCGCCGATCCGGGCCCCGGGCGGGATCTGGATTTGCGCGCGCCGGTGCATTTGCTTTACCGCGTCCGCGAGCAAATCATCATAAGCGCGATAGCGCGCCTTGGACTTTACCTGCCGGGCGCGCGGGCTGGCCTGAATCCATTCCAGCTCGCGCTTCAAAGTCTTCTGCTTCGCGTCTTCCTCGCGGCCCTCCTGAGCAAGGCGTTTGGCTTTTTGCCCCAGCCATGAAGAATAATTGCCCTCATAGGGAATGCCTTGCCCCCGGTCCAGCTCCAGCGTCCAGGTGGTGATATTGTCGAGGAAATAACGGTCATGGGTGACCATAATCACGCAACCCGTATAAGCCTGCAGATGCCCCTCCAGCCAGGCAACGGTTTCGGCGTCAAGATGGTTGGTCGGCTCATCCAGCAGCAGAATATCGGGCGCCGAGAGCAGCAGCTTGCATAGCGCAACACGGCGGCGCTCACCGCCCGACAGCTTGGTCACATCTGCATCGCCCTCAGCGCAGCGCAGCGCGCCCATGGCCATCTCGACCTTGGACTCAAGGTCCCACAAATCCTGCGCTTCAATCTCGTCCTGGAGCTTGGCCATCTCGTCCGCCGTTTCATCGCTATAATTCATGGCGAGTTCGTTGTAGCGCTCAAGCAGGGCTTTTTTCTCGGCGACCCCTTCCATGGCGTTGCCGATCACGTCTTTTTCGGGGTCAAGCTCGGGCTCCTGTGACAGATACCCAACCCTGATCCCCTCCGCTGACCAGGCCTCGCCGGTGAATTCGGTATCAAGCCCGGCCATGATCTTCATGAGCGTGGATTTGCCCGCGCCGTTAACGCCGACAACGCCAATTTTGGCATCAGGCAAAAAAGAAAGCGTGATGCCTTTGAGCACCTGCTTGCCGCCGGGGTATGTCTTGCCCAGCTGCTGCATCGTAAAAACATATTTGGGAGTGGCCATGGAGTGCTTCGTCCGAAAATTCTGTTAGAGAATTGCAAGAGGTTTTGCCGCCTTCTAATGCAACAGCGAGAGAGTCGCAAGCGCACAAGCAAAGCTCCACCCACTCTCCAATCGACGGCCCCCTTGCAGTCTCGCCCTTGCGAAACAGCGCGAAGCACTTCATGCTGAGGCATTCCATCAACAATCGAAAGGAGGTGATCCAGTGTCTCATTGTCATAAGGGTTTTAACCCAGCATCGCGGTCGTCGGCTGCGTGGACCTGGATATCTGCCTCTGCGGATATCTGCCGCGCGTAAATCCGCGCTGACGCGGCTTGAGAGTTGAGCCGCGATAAAGACAATGGAAGGGCTGTCCCTCAGAAGTGAGAGGCAGCCCTTCTTTCATTTACATCCGTATTGAAGTGTAGGTGTTAGGGTCTAGGCAGTTTCCAGTGCCAGTCCCGCTTCTTCCCAATCTTGCTTGCCACCGGAATAAACCGAGACATCGGTGTAACCGAGCATCTCGAAGTCCGCCGCAGCTTCAGGTGAATTGTTGCACGTGGAACTGGAGCGCTCTGGAGGGGAGCTTCGGCCGCGTGAAATTGCAAAAGAAACGCTGTTTGCCCGCTACAGTGTCACCCGTCTCATAGATCGGCTGGAGAGTCAGAAGCTCGTCAAACGCATAACATGTCCTGAAGATGCGCGCGGGACGGTCATTCAGATTACCAGGCGGGGTGTCAGCCTTCGCAAGAAGATGTGGAAGCTTTATGCGAAGGCTATCCGGCGCCATTTCGCTGACCGGCTGGAAGCTGGTGACGCGGAGCAGCTTAGTAAACTGTTGAGCAAAGTTATCGGTTAGCGCCTGAACAAACTTGGCAACCGCGCCTTCAATTCACCCGCCAGCCGGTCGAGAGGATTTTCCGATAGCGGTTCAATCTCTCCCAGCAGATCCGCGAATAGCTCAACATTCAAACGCGCTATAGGCGTAAACCGGCACCAGTTGTTGTGTTTCATCAACAAGCGGTATTCGCGCTCCTCGGGTTTAAACGCGTGATGCGCCGGCGAAACGCCGACCACCGGCAGCCTCGCCCACACCGCTTCTGAGATCATGGTGCTGGAATCTTCTGAGCACATGATCACGTCTGCCTTACTGAAAATCTTCTCAAGCGTGCCCGGCCCGGCGATCTTGTAATCGATAAAATCCGCGACCACCTGGCTATTCTTGGCCAGATCAAAGGCTGCCTGCGCAATTTCTGGTGAGGTTCGGCGCGAAGTCGAGACCAGCCAGCGCGTACCCCACAAGCGGCTTACCTCGCGGGCGAAATCAAACAGCGTAAGCCATTCCTCATTGCGGTATTTGAACAACCCCGAATCCCCGCCAATCAGCAGCCCTGCCCGTTTTGGCGGATTGTCCGCGCCAAAAACGGGTACCTGCTTTGGGCGCCCCAGCAAATCGGGATTCAGCGCGCTGGGTTTGAGCGTCACCAGATGTTGCGGCAACCCGGCGTGACGTTCATAGGAGCTCACGATGAGCGAGAAATCTTCAGCAGCAATACCGCGGGTTGAACCGATAAAAATATTCTCCGCCCCAAGCAGGCGTTTCGCGGCGAGATTAACCGGCAACGTCTCTCCGCCCGATGAGACAACCAGATCAGCGGGTTTCAACTCACCTGAATCGAATCCGTAACCCATCTTCAACAGCTGGTCCGGTGTGCACCAATCCGCTGTGGCCAGCATCCGTAAATAGCGCCCCGGGACCATGCGGCGGCGTTTAATGAGCACGCACTGCGTCTCGATATTCACGCGCCGTTCAAGTGCCGCGATGACACCTTCGGCCAGGTGATAGTGGCCCGGGCGTCCATCTGAAATGAAAAGGATACGAAGTGGTTTCATATACGTTCGTTTGCGCAGGGGTAGAGAGTGGTGGGCCCGGCAGGACTCGAACCT
>CAYOEI010000361.1:0-5735 GCA_964402825.1 uncultured Hyphomicrobiaceae bacterium | reverse complement strand
TACATCTATCCGGTTGACGATTTCATCACCGATTGCATCAAGTCCGGCGTGGATGGACTGATCGTGGTGGATGTGCCGCCCGAAGAGGACGGCGAGCTTTGCATACCGGCATTGAAAGCGGGTCTCAATTTCATCCGCCTGGCGACGCCAACAACCGACGCCAAGCGTCTGCCCACCGTGCTCACCAACACTTCCGGCTTTGTCTATTACGTGTCAATCGCCGGAATTACCGGCACCAAAGCGCCGGACCCAAGCGAGGTTCATGCCCAGGTGGCGCGCATCAAGGACCAGACCGACTTGCCGGTCGCGGTTGGATTCGGCGTCAGTACACCCGATCAGGCACGCGCCATTGCTGAGGGTGCGGACGGCGTTGTGGTTGGCACCGCGCTGGTAAAAATCATTGAAGCCTCACTGGATGAGGCCGGGAAACCGGGACCCGGTACAGTGGAAAAAGTAACCAAGCTCGTCCAAAGCCTTGCGGATGGGATCGCGGCGGGCGAAACTAGAGCATGAGACTGAATGGCGACTGCATGACGCCTGAATGACGACAAAATTAAGGATAGACCCTTGAACTGGATCAAAAATATCGTCCGCCCGAAAATCCAGCGCATCCTCGCGAAGCGCGAAGGGCCGGATAATGTCTGGATCAAATGCCCTGAAAGCGGGCAGATGATCCATTTCAAGGATCTCGAGGCCAACCAGTTTGTTGTCCCGGGCAGCGACTATCACATGCGCATGACCGCTGAGCAGCGCCTCAAGGCGCTGTTCGACGACGCGGAATATGAGAAGATTGCCACACCTGAAGTCGCGCTTGATCCGCTGAAATTCCGCGATGAACGCCGCTATACGGACCGGCTGAAAGACGCACGCGCAAAAACCGGACAGGACGATGCGGTTCTGGTCGGCGCCGGCAAGCTCGATGGCCTCGATGTTGTTTCCGCCGCGCAGGATTTTGCGTTTATGGGCGGCTCATTGGGAAGCGCCGCAGGGGAGGCCATCATTACAGGGTTTCGTGAGGCCACCTCCCGCGCAACGCCGTTTATCCTATTTGCCGCGTCGGGCGGCGCGCGCATGCAGGAGGGTATTTTGTCGCTCATGCAGATGCCGCGCACGACCGTTGCGGTTCAGGAGCTGAAAGAAGCCGGCCTTCCCTATATCGTCGTGCTGACCCATCCGACCACCGGCGGCGTCACCGCTTCATATGCCATGCTGGGTGACATTCATATTGCGGAACCTGGCGCGCTGATCTGCTTTGCCGGCCCGCGCGTCATCGAGCAGACGATCCGCGAACGCCTGCCCGAAGGTTTCCAGAAATCTGAATTCCTGCTGGAGCATGGCATGATCGATATGGTCACCCATCGCCACCAGCTGCGCGAAACCCTGAGTAGGATTTGCCGTCTGCTGATGGAAGCGCGCCGCGAAGAGCTGACCGCCGGACCCCTGTTCGATGAAGACGATTTGGATGAAAACGAAATCTCGTCTGGCGATGACGAGGGCTTTGAGGAATCAGCCGATGTTCTTGAAGCTGGCGATGACGCAGGTGATGACGATACCCGCCCTGCCGCCGGCTGACGTGGCCCCTTCAAGCAAAAACTCATGACATCTCTCACACCTTCACCCGGACAACCCGGCAGCGTAGCAATGCATGCGTTCGAGCCAAGCGCAGCCATACTGGCGCGCCTTGAACACTTGCACCCTGAAATAATCGATTTGTCGCTTGAGAGAGTAAGCCGCCTGCTGGAGACGCTGGATAACCCGCAAAACAAGTTGAACAATGTGGTTCATGTTGCCGGCACGAATGGCAAAGGCTCTACAATCGCTTTCCTCAAAGCCATTCTGGAAGCGGCGGGTAAGCGGGTTCATGTGTTTACATCGCCGCATCTGGTGCATTTCCATGAACGCATTGCGCTTGCTGGCCCGGACGGCGCTGAGGACATCACCGAAGAATGTCTGAGCGATGCCTTGGCGCGGGTGGAGCTGGCCAATGCCGGTGAACCCATAACCTTCTTTGAGATCACGACGGCGGCCGCCTTCCTCGCGATCTCCGAGGCGCCAGCCGACTATGTGTTGCTGGAAACAGGGCTTGGCGGGCGGCTCGACGCCACCAATGTGGTGGATCGCCCGGCACTCACCATCATCACACCGGTATCTTACGATCACGACCGCTATCTGGGGTCGGACCTTGCCGGTATCGCCTATGAAAAGGCAGGTATATTGAAGCCCGGCGTGCCATGCGTTGTCGCACGCCAGCTCAATGCCAGCATGGAAGTTATCGAAACCCGCGCCAGCGAACTTGACGTGCCGCTTATTGCGCAGGGGCAAGCCTGGGACGCATTTGAGCAGCAGGGCCGCCTTGTATTCCAGACGGACACCTCTTTGCTCGACTTGCCATTGCCACGCCTTCCTGGCCGTCATCAAATCGATAATGCAGGTATTGCGCTTGCGGGTGTCCGGGCGCTCACCGGGGAGAGTTTTGCAGGGGCGGCTCTATCGGCTGGTTTGACATCGGCACACTGGCCGGCCCGTCTGCAGAAACTCAACAACACTGATTTTGAACAGCTGGTGGCGCCGGGAAGTGAAATCTGGCTCGATGGCGGGCACAACGCATCAGCGGCGCAAGCCCTGGCGCACTCCATTGCGGAAATGGAAGAACGCGTACCTAAGCCGCTACATCTCATCTGCGGCATGATGGAAGGCAAGGACGCACGCGCCTTCTTTCGCCATTTCAAAGGCCTGGCCGAATGGGCCGGCACCATCCCCATCCCGGGCAAGGAAAATGCACTCGGCGCTGAAAAACTTGCGGCCATCGCGGAAGAGGCCGGCGTGGCCGCACAGCATGAAGCGGATTTGGCGCACGCGTTTGAAGCCAGCCGCAACCGCTCTGACGGGCCGGTGCGCATTCTTATTTGCGGATCACTCTATCTGGCGGGGCATGTGCTCGGCATGCTGGAAAAAGACACCCCCCTCAAATAGCGAAGCGGTAGGGGAGAAAATAAAAAACCCCGGCTCGCAAACCGGGGCTTTTTAACTCTCAAATCTGAAATGCGGGCTTTAAGAAATGGAGGCGTTGATCCAATCCACCAGCTTGCCCTTGGACTGCGCGCCCATCTGGGTTGATGCGACTTCACCATCCTTGAACAGCATAAGCGTCGGGATCGCGCGGATACCATATTTGCCGGGCGTACTCGGATTCTCATCAATGTTGATTTTGGCGATCTTCACCTTGCCATCCATCTCCGCCGCGATCTCCTCCAGTGCCGGGGAAATCTGTTTGCAGGGGCCGCACCATTCAGCCCAGAAATCAACCACCACCGGGGTCGATGATTTCAGGACTTCTTCCTCGAATGTGTCGTCGGAAACCTCTGAGCTAGTCATGTGCGCATCTCCTGTAATCCTGGCCCGGAATCAAACGGGCGGTCTAGAATTGAGCGAAACGTAGGTGGCCAACCCCCATGCGTCAAGGGCCGCCGCTAAAGAGTCACAAGCTGCGCCATGGCCTCGTCCAGCAGCTCTTCGGGCATCTCCATAAGTGTTGGGCCGTCGGTCCAGAGCAGGGCCGCGCGCACGGTTTTTTCAGGATATAGCTGTTTTATGGCGGCTGCGTAGACGGCGAGTTGCCGGCGATAGAGAAGGCTTGCATCTTCTGCTTTTGCCGGTGGCGGACGGTTGGTCTTGTAGTCGACAATCAGAACTTCGTGATCAAGCACGGCGAGCCGGTCGATCTGCCCGTGATGCTCCAGCGGCGCCCCATTTTGCCGGGTGATTCGCGCAACGATCGAGACTTCCGCCTGGCTGTGCGCGCCAAACAGCAACGCAAAACGAGGATCCTCAAGGATGGTGAGGGTTTCGCTTACGATGACCTCGCATTCAGCTTCACCCAGCGCTTCGCCTCTTGCATCGACAAAACTGCGCGCTTTGGCTTCGCGCTGCGCCGGGCCGATATCAGGGAGATACTGGAGCAATGCGTGAACCAGATTTCCCCTCAAAAAACGCGACTGATCCGCGCGCGCCAAAGGCGGAATGACATCCTGCTCGAGTATTGGGGCGCTCATATCATCAAGCGATGCGGGAATCGACGATGGCGTCAGCGGCAGGCTGGCCGGCTCTTCGTATGATGCGTTTTCCTTGGCCCAATCGGGTAAGGGTTCAAAATCGACCAGGCTTTTCGTATCACTCTCCCGGTCCACCGGGTCTTGCGTCTGCGCGCACTCATATCTCAGCACGTCTTGCCCAAGCGTACTTGTGGCCGGAGATGCAATGCCCTCCAGACCCGCGCTCACCATATTATACCAGCATTCTTTGGCCGGCTTGTTCTTGCCTCTCCAGCCGCACACATAAAGCCGGTCGCGGGCACGTGTCATCGCCACATAGAGCAACCGGTTATATTCTTCCCGGTCTTTCTGCCTGAGCAATTCCTTTGCTTCCCCAATGGCCTCCAGTTCCATCGTACCAGTGGGCGCCCAGACGAGATGCCCCTGAACCTCCGGCGGGGCTGAAATGCGCGGCAGTGGCAGCAGTTTCGGCCTGTTGCCGCCGCCCGACGCCCCCCGGCATGTATCGGGCAAAAACACCACATTGGCTTCCAGCCCCTTGGCGCCATGGGCGGTCATGATCCGCACTTCATCGCGCCCCTGTTCCATATCGCGCTTCACTTCCGCTTCGCTGGCGCGCACCCAATCGAGAAAGCCCTGCAGCGAGGGATGGGAAAGGCGCTCATAGTCCAGCGCCATGTTGAGAAACTCATCAATGGCATCGCCCGCGTCCGCTCCCAGCCGGGCAATCAGCTTGAGCCGCATCTGCATCTGATTCTCTTCCAGCGCCTGGGCAAAAAATTCGTATGGCGGCATGGTGTCGGCGCGTTTGAGCCACTGCGACAACGTGGTCACGGCAACGCTGTAGCGCTTATCGCCGCCGCTTTTGTCGCGCAAAGCCTTCCACAGCGCGCCGGGCTGCTTATAGGCCAGCTTGAACAGATCATCGTCGTCGAGGCCGATCAGCGGGCTTTTGAGAAGGGTGGCGAGGTTTAAATCATCATCCGGCAGCAGCACGAAATCCGCCAGCGCCATCAAATCCATGACCGCAAGCTGCTCGGTCAGCTTCATACGGTCCGCCCCGGCGACGGGGATTTGGCGCTCCTTCAGGGCGCGGATGAGTTTGGGCACGAATTCATCACGCGAACGCACAAGAATGAGAATATCACCTGGCCGGATCGCCCTGCTGCGGGCTTCAAGCCGCTCGCCGTTGTCGAGCCAGTGCCTGATTGTATTGGCTATCCGCTCCACCAGCGCATCGCGTGCGTGCCTCTCGGCGCCCTGCTCCTCATGGGGGCGCATGGGGTGGGAGGGCGTGCCTTCTTCCGGCTCCTCGATGGGCCAAAGCTCAACGAGACCAGCATGGCCTTCGCGCACCGCCTGATGAATGACAGCGGCGCCATCCCACGCCACGCCATCGCTGGCGCCATCTTTGGCGAACACATCATCGACCGCCCGCAGAACGGGCTCAGTCGAGCGGAAGGACACCGTCAGCGGCACGCGCTCCAATGCCTGTTCGGCGCGACTCGCAAGTTTTTTGAATTTCCGGCCTTGCGCGGCAAAGGATGCGGGGTCGGCTCCCTGGAATGAATATATCGACTGTTTTTCATCGCCGACCGCGAACAGCGTCCTGGAAGATTCCTGCGAGCTTGCCCCGGTAAAGAATTCCCCGGCCAGCGCATCGATGACTTTCCATTGGAGAGG
>CAYOEI010000360.1:0-3509 GCA_964402825.1 uncultured Hyphomicrobiaceae bacterium | reverse complement strand
CGCGAGGATGGCTCGCCTTGGGAATAAAGCGGCACTCTAATCCGGCCGAACAACGTCGTTTCTTCAATTCTATCCAGCGCGACCGAAGGATCGAGCGTATCGCTATATGTCGCCTCGACACTGATTTCCGGCAACATCTCGCCTCTAATCTGTTTGATTGCGTATCGGGACGCCTCTTCAGCATGGATAGCGGATTGAAGTGTGGGGTTTTCCACCTCCGCCGTGCCCAGCGCGCTTGGCAAGGCATGGGGCAACAAGGAGTCAATTGGCGAAGGCTCTACAACATTGCTCGCGGGATGACCGATGACGCGCTGATAGGATGCACGGCTCGTCTTGATATTCGACTGGGCAAGGCTCAATTGGGAATCCGAACCGCTGCGCCGCGCCTCGGCTTGCGCCACGTCCGTTTTTGTCACTTCGCCCACTTCAAAGCGATCCTCTGTCGCCTTCAATTGCTCGGTCAGGACCCTGACATTGCCTTCGCGCAGCCGGACGATGGCCTGATCACGCACCACATCCATATATGACGTAACCGCATCAAGCAGCGTCAATTGCTCGACCGCCCGCAAATCTTCCCGGCCCGACTCAATGTCCGCGTCCGCCTGACGTATCGCGTTGAGCGTTCGAAAGCCGCGAAACAATGTCTTACTGATGGCGACGGTATACCCCGTCGGGTGACTTGTAGCACTGGTGTTGAAACCGCCTAAGCCGTCGACCGGGTTCCGCTTAAGTTTGCGATAACCGGTATCCAGATCACCCGAGATCGTAGGACGGAAGTTGGAGCGCGCCTGCGAAGCTTGCTCGTCAATGGCGCGCAACCTAGCGCGTTCCGCATTCAAGGTGGGGTTTGTCATATACGCGGCAGCCAAAGCCGATCGAAGCGTCTCGGCCGAAACAGAGCTCGCGCCGCCCGTCCACGCAACAGCCATAACCAGCGCCCCTGCGACCAAGCGCAGCAACGCTCGCCCTGCAAATCGAGCAGATATAAAAATTTTATCCAAACGCATGATCAACCTGTTGCACAAGAACCCACCGCAATGCCTCATATTTGAAGGAGAGCGCCGCGCATATTGATTCGATACCATAGAGTTTTTAGAAGGTAATCGGTTGCACCTGCTTGCGAAAGACATTTTCACTTATTGCAGGTGCGAACAGCTGAGGGAGTGTGGAGTCTGGGCAACACTCTGCGCAGAGCGGTTTGTGTTACGGCAAGGGCAAGATTTAAAAAACGAATTCCTGTTCACGTTCGAACCCGGGCAGGGGCTGCGCACTCGCATCGAAGAAGGATCTATGGCTCACGCGCCCTCCGCTATTGCGAAATAGCGTAGCCTCTCCGAAATTACTCTGCGCAATAATCGCAACCAGGCGGCCGCCATCTTTCAATTGCTCCAGAAGGCCGCCGGGCACTTCCGGCACAGAGCCATTGAGCAAAATCACGTCAAATGGACCCTCGCTCGCATATCCTTCCGGCAATGGGCCCGAGACCACCGCCGCATTGTCGGCTTCCAGTTCCATCAGCGCCTGGGTTGCCTGTTCAGCCAGGCTTTCATTGCACTCCAGCCCAACCACGGATTCCGCCAGCCGCGCCAGAACAGCGGTGGAGTAACCACTCACACAGCCGACATCAAGCACCAGATCATCAGGCTCGACTTCGGCAAGCTGCATCATGCGCGCCTGCGGCATTGGCGACATGAGGCTTCGCGTGGGCGCACCGGCAAATGCCTGCGCCACGACAATCTCCTCCTCCATGTAAGCCAGCGCCTGCATGGAGGACGGGACGAATTTTTCCCGTGGCACATCGAGCAGCGCCCGCAGCAACCGCGCATCGGTAACCTGATTGGGCCGAATCTGCGATTCGACCATATTGAACCGCGCCTCAGAGAAATCGTTCATTCGTGGTCTCCCGCCTGCACCCCTTTGAGTTGGAAATTTACCACCATTTGTCAAGCTATGCCGCATTGTGATGCGAATACGCCTTTGATATAAGCGGCCCGAGCAACGCTTCGTTATTTACGTGCGCCCTCGGTCGTATCCTGATATTGCGAAGCGTTCGGCAAGCCCCGATTCTTTTTTAATGCTGGGGGCTTATCGATGAGGCCACGTGGCGGAGTGGTTACGCGCCGGACTGCAAATCCGTTTACCCCGGTTCGATTCCGGGCGTGGCCTCCATTCATTTTCTTTTTTCCACATTATTTTTTAACCCCGCCCTGTCTCCCTTGCGGCGCCCCCACCATAATTCCAGACGACGCCGCCGATGATAAGGGCAAGGCCCAGAATCACCTGGATTGCTCTCGATTTCGGCAACTGCAGATATCCGTTTTGAGATTTTGATTTTAATTTTTGGAGCCATGAGACGCCATCATCCTGGCTCACGCGAAGCCGGTTGAGATTCAAGCCATTTAGAGGAGAGGGTCCGTTACCGCAACTCTCCAGCCTATGATGCAGGATTGAGTGCTTGCATTTCTTGGCCTGGAATGATTGATACGCTTTTGCTATAGCGAATGCGGTTTGAGGGTCACGTTGACCCTTACAGTGTTCCCCGGTAGCTCAGTTGGTAGAGCAAGCGGCTGTTAACCGCTGGGTCGCTGGTTCGAGTCCGGCCCGGGGAGCCATTATATTTCAAGGGGTTAGACGGCGTTTTGATGATGTCAGTCTAGCCCTTTTTTCTTGCCGGGATGGCTTGGGTGCGGAATCGTCCGGCGCCACCGTACCTTTCAATATCGCCCTATCCCACCGAGTTGGGTGGCAAATCGGGTGCTGCATTATGCTTTTCGCAATAATTGCCGCCGCCTCCGCCGGATGTTGTGCCGGTGTGGGATCTGTCGGATTGACTACCCGGCAAGCCGTATGGGGCTGTCTACTGCTTTTTTTGAAGACCGGGCGGCAAGGTTTTCGTCTGCCAGCCCTGTTTTTGCCATTGTCGACCCCAGGCGGCACCGTCTGCCCATCCCAGCCCTTTTTTTCGCCTTGCGTCCAGCCAGGTGGTGTTGTCCAGCCACCGCCCTGAATGCCTTGCCCTTGGGATGACCCCGTGGAAAATGAGGACCTTTTGCCCTGATTGCCCTTCGGCCCTTTCGGCCCCTTCGCTTCGGCGACGGCAACCGAAAAAATCACCATTCCAGACAAGACGATAGTCAATAATTGTCGGCTAATTGACATTCGAATCTCCCGCAAGCTTTAACTGGATAACATGAAAAGAGGCCAGCGCAATGCTGACCCTTCGCGCAAAACAAAAGCGGCCCCGAAGGACCGCTCTGTAATCTTGTGTCTGCTTAGCTAGACAGCCTCAGCCTTCCGCCGTCTCCTCCACCCCAAGAAGCCTAGTATGCCGAGGCCGGAGCCGAACAATTGGAAAGCGGCTGGGAGGGGGACTGCAGAAACCTGCCCGATACTTATCGTAAAAGTCTCCTGGTTCCCGAGAGAATATACATAATTGCCCGTAGCAGGATTTAGGCTGGCCTTATTTCAGTTTGTTTGGGTGGAGTGTTTCTTTCGAGTTTGTGGCGCTC
>CAYOEI010000359.1:0-3180 GCA_964402825.1 uncultured Hyphomicrobiaceae bacterium | reverse complement strand
CGATGGCCGACCAGAAATCCCGCGCCGGTGTTTTTTTCGGGACATTAAGCTTGTAGGTGTCCTTGCCATTGAGCTGGTTGCCGTCCGCATGCCGCAGGGCGGTAATGTAGAACGACGCAGGGCCCAGTTTCACCGGGTAGTAGGTGAGGTAAAAGTAGCTCTTTGCACGCAGGTCAATCAGTGGCACACCGTCAGTCTCGAATGGAAAGCCGATCTTGGCCTGGTCGGCGGGCGCGTTAAACGCCATCCATTGGTTGTCGCCGCCGTAGTAAGGGACCAGGCCACCGCCCGGCGTGACGAAGGTTTCCTGCAGGTATTCAAAGGCGCATTGCGCGCCGTCTTTGTAGATCGAGATCCATTCCTTGGTTGGCTTGAATGGCTTGCCCTTCTCAATGCCGATGGCGGCGAGGAGTCCCAGCATGGATTTGTCGCGCTCGCGGATCGGCTCGTTCTGGATCACGTTGTTCAAGTCCTGGAAATAGGTTTCGTCGTAATAGGGCAGCGTGTCCCAGACCTTGCCAGTGGCATCCAGGAAGGTGGTCTTCGGCGGGTTCTTGGCTTTGGCCAGCGGGTAGACCTTCAGAGTGCGCGCATAGGCCGCCGCTTCCGCAATGGTGCCGCCGCCCTTGGAGACCGGGCGCAAGGCGAAGTTTATGCTGTAGCTTTCGAGCGGAAAAACAAAATAGCCGTCCTTGGGCGCCTCGCCTTTATAGCCCTTCGGCAGGAACAGGTACTTGCCACCCTTGCCTTTGTCGCTGCCTGTAGGACCCACGTCAGCAACCGGACGCATCCATGCGTCGACGAGGGTCCCGAAAAACGATGTCTTCTTTGAGGCGGGTGGAATCTCCACGACCAGCGGACCATCCTTGGTAGTAAGCGCTGCAATGGCATACGGCGTTATGTCGTTTGCGGTCAGGAAGCCATGCTTCGATGTCATCGGCTGGCTAAGTGAGACCACGTCGCCGACCTTGCCACCGAGATCGCGGATGATGCTGTTGGCGATGTCCCAGGTGCTGACCGCAGGCATTGCCCAGATCGCGGCCTGACAAGTGCGTTGCACAGCAATTTTGCGTGCAATGTCCGACATTTCGGCGTGAGCGGTAGCGGGCATAGCCAGTAAAGCAGCAACTGCCATGTGTTTCAGTATTTTCACAGATTTTCTCCTTACTAATCGCGGTGTAAAATCAATTGACCAGCTCGAAATCACCCGGCTTCCAGGTCTTCTTGAACCAGGGCACCAGCGGGCCGTAGAGGCGAAGCAGGACGTTGTAGCTCTTACCGGGGATCGTCTGAACCCAGTTACCCTCTTTGCCTTTGGGGGCTTTGGGGCCAAACCAGACCGTAAAGGAACCGTCCTTGTCGGGCTTGATATCGGGACTGTTGCTGTCCACGCCTCCCGACTTCTGGTCTGTCTCCAGGATCGATCGGTGTTGGCCGGAATACACCATGAACGACCAGAAATTCTTGGCCGGTATCGGTTTTGGCAAGGTGACCTTGTAACTCTTGCCACCGTCCAGATACTTGCCTTTCGAGTCCATGGCCGCCGCCGCATAGGCTGACCCTTTGCCGACAGCCGACTTCGCCATTGCGGGCGTGATGCCGGTTGCTAAGTAATGGAAGAAAGTGCGGTCGTCGAGCACACGTTCGCCCTTGTTGAAAAACTCATGGCTGCCGCCTGCAAAGGGTGAAGTCCATTTTCTATCCTCATAGAAGAAGGCGCTCTTTTTCCTTGGGTTGAATGTCAGAGCACGGGCCGTTGCGTTGGCGATGGCTGCTGCTTCGGTCAGGATCTTTTTCATCCGCGCATCGGGTTTGAAGGGCTGGCCCTTCTTGATGCCGATAGACGCGAAGGCTCCCACCAGTTCGGCTGGGAATGCGTCCGCCGGTTCCTTCTGGATGACCGCGTTGAGCTCTTCGTAGAAATGAAAGTTGTTGGCGTGGATGGTGTTGAACTTCTTGCCGGAGAGATTATGGAATATCTCCGCCGGTGGGTTGCCGGCTTGTGAAAGCGGATAGATGTTCAGGTGCTTCTTGACCGATTTCACAGGTGTTGCGGTATCGCCGTCCTTCACCGCCGCCCTCAAGGCCACCCAATGGTCATAGGTTTTCGATTTGGCGACGAAGTAGCCGTCGGGAATGTCCCCTTTGTACCCGGGGGGAACAAAAAGAAACTTGCCGCCCTTTCCTTTGTCGGGACCCGCCTGGCCGACATCGATGACATATCTGAACATGGCATCGTTCACCAAGCCAAGCATTTGAGGCGGGGCTTCCATGACGACCGGCCCGTCGCTCAGGTCAATCTGGGCCAAAATGTATATCGTTGTGGTGTTGGGCGTTAGCAGAAGCGAACGCGCATCCAGCAGTGTTTCGGTTATTCCAACTTCGCCGGGCTTCACTCCGGCTTCGCGGAGACCGCGATTCATTGCGTACAACGAGGATATCGGAATTCCGTCCAGAAACGACGTAATCCCCCGTGTCAGATCAAGGTTGTCATAGACCTTGCGAAGTGTCTCAGCAGTTGGCATACCATCAAAAAACTCCAGAGCACCCAAGCTCTTCGTTTCGACCTTGCCAGGGGTCTTCACGGATTTTGGAACATCGGCGGAGTATTTTGGTTTGGAAGCTGCATTGGCGTGATGCGCCATCGGCAGGGTGAGAAACGCCGATGCCAGCGCCATAGCTGATAAAGGTTTGATCCAGTTCTTCATGAGATTTCCTCCATGGTACGAAACATTTTTGTTTTGGTCTGAGCCGGTTATTTGGCATACGGCACCTTCTAGTGCCCAGCGTGAGCAGGCGTTGCTGGAATGACAGCGTCCGAACTGATGTGATTGCGCCGAAGCCGACCGAAAGCGACTGCGATCCCGTAAAAATAAATCGCTATGCCGACGAGCTGCCCGGCAAGCCACACGTCCTTGCCCGTTTCGACAGGCTGAAAGTAAAAGTTGGGCCAGATCATATTGAAGACGACATAGCCGACGGCCATGTAGACGGTTGCACCCAGAAGTCCGACAAGACACAAGACGGGAGCCATGCGTTCGCCACCAGAGACGGGCGCAGCTGCACTGCCCCGCGGCAGGACGATGTAGCAGAGCCCGATGGCAACCATGCCGAGGCCGCCCGTTTTCAGCGTGTACTCCATCAGGACCGCCGGGCAGCCCCACCACAGCGTCATGTTTT
>CAYOEI010000358.1:0-5210 GCA_964402825.1 uncultured Hyphomicrobiaceae bacterium | reverse complement strand
GGCCCCGTTCCAAAAGTATGAACCTGCATGTGACCGAAATTTTTTATCTTGTCTAATATCCAGTGGCCCAATCTGAACCGGAATGCGGGTACAAGGAGCGAAAAACCAACCGTATCGGTCAGCAGGCCGGGGGTGAGCAGGAATGCGCCCGCGATGAGCAGGCTCACGCCATCGATTACGGATTCGACCGGTATCTCCCCCGCATCCAATGAGCTGCGGGCGCGCGCGAGGGCGGCAAGACCCTGACGCTTGAGCAAGGAGACGCCGATCACCGCGGTACTGATGACCAGCAGGATCGTCGCGGCGATACCGATGATTTCGCCGAGTTTGATCAGAATCACGATTTCGGCGAGGGGTACCGCAATGAACAGAAGCAGAGGGAGAAGTCTCATAAGGGGTTAACTGGTTTGAGAATAATCGGGGTGAGCATCAAAACCTTTCGTGATTGAGAGTTGGCTTCAATGAGGCGATGCCTTAGGTTATATAAAATGAACCAGCAGATACCGGTCCCAGCCAGGCTGACCTGCGTCATATTACGCTAACCGCGTCATATTGTACGCATTGACTGGCCCAGGTTAACTGGTATGTGCACTATCGGCACCTTATATCATCATCACAGATTTTCGTAGGTGCCGCCTCACGTCTGTCTGACAAGCCTGTCTAAACGAAAGTAAACATCATTATGGACAACGGGTTTGACATTTATACGCTGCTTTTTCTCATCCTCGCAGTGGTCGTATTCCTGAGGTTGAAAAACGTGCTGGGCCGCCGCACTGGAAATGAGCGCCAGCCCCATGATTCTTACACCGCATCGGACGCCAAATCCAATGGCGCGCAGAGCGGAACCCAGGATACAGTGGTTCCGATGCATCCCGGACAGAGCCTGGATATAGCTGAGGACAGTGTCAGCATCGAAGACCTCATCAAGGATTTCGCACCCAAGGGCAGCCCGCTCGCCAGCGGTCTTATGGACATCGGCAAGGCGGATAAGAATTTCGATCCCGCGCTGTTCCTGTCTGGGGCGAAAGAGGCTTATGAAATGATCGTTGTGGCCTTTGCAGAAGGCAACAAGCGCGCGCTGCGCCAGTTGCTGGGCAATGACGTTTATGAGGGTTTTGTCGGCGCCATTGAGGAACGCTCGGAGCGCGGCGAACGCGTGGATTCATCCTTCATCGGCATCGACAAGACGGATATGATCGAAGCAGAGTTAAAGCGTAAATCAGCTCTCATTACGGTCAAGTTCATCAGCCAGCTGATCACCTCTACCCTCGACAAGAAGGGGAAGGTCATTGATGGCGATCCGAAAAAGGTGCGCGAAGTGACGGATATCTGGACTTTTTCGCGTGACGTTTCCACCCGTGACCCGAACTGGAAGCTTGTCGCCACTGAAGCCGCCAATTAAACCCGCTGTTTCGCTCAAAGGCATTTCACACTTGACCATTGCCGCATCTACGCGCAATCCCGCATGATGCGCGGATGGATCACGCTAAAAATTCCTCTGATTATATTTGCCTGCATGCTGGGTTATGGCCTCATTCTGCTTGCCGGAGACTGGGCAGTGGATAAGCCCGCAAACCAGCTGATTGCGGTATCCTATAGCAACATATCCGGCTGGGAGGATGACGATCACGCCAGGGCTTTCGCAGCCTTTCATCGATCATGCGCCCGCATCGTAAAGGCGGCCGGGGCCGGCAAAGAGAAAAACGATTCGCTGACTGATATCTGCAAAGCGGCGCTGGCGCTGGGAGAGAATATCGAGAGCGCTGCAGCGCGTGCTTTTTTTGAGTCCAGATTCACACCCCATAAGTTTAGGGGCGATGCATTAGCTGGTTTTGTCACCGGCTACTTTGAGCCGGAGCTTATGGGCGCCCGCACGCGAAGCGAACGCTTCTTCGTGCCTGTCTACTCCGTGCCGGACGATCTCGTTCAGCTTTATGGCGACGAGACCCGCGCGGCGCGCAACCATGAGACGACGGCGGTGCGCGAAACCCCGGACGGCCGCGTTCCCTATTATGATCGCAAGGAAATCGAACAGGGCGCGCTAAATGGCCGTGGGCTGGAAATCCTCTATCTGGAAGACTGGGCGGATGCCTTCTACATGCATATTCAGGGCTCAGGCCGCGTGGAACTCGTCGAAGGCGGGCACATTCGTCTGGGATTTGCCGCCAAAAACGGACATTCCTATACTGCCATCGGTAAAGAGCTCATCGAGCGCGGCGCCGTTGCGCCCGATAAAATGTCCATGTACGCGGTTCGAAACTGGCTCGATACCAACCCCAGCGAGGCGCGGGAGCTGATGTGGCGGAACCGCTCATACATATTTTTTCGCGAGCTGGGGTTTGCGCAGGCGGCTTTTGGGCCTATTGGCGCGCAGGGCGTGGCGTTGTCACAGAACCGTTCGCTGGCGGTGGATACTTCCCTCCACACATTGGGGACTCCTATTTGGGTCAATGCACCGTCTTTTGATTTGCTCGGGCAATTAGGTTTTTCACAACTGATGATCGCGCAGGATGCGGGTTCGGCCATCAAAGGCCCTCAACGCGGAGATATTTTCTTTGGGACGGGCAAGCTGGCCGGCGCGATTGCCGGGGCGACGCGTCACAAGGCCGGGTTCACAATCCTGCTCCCGAAAACCGATACGCCTGGAAGTTAATTATGGCAAAGGACAAGGGCTCGAAGAAATCCCGGTCAGGAGATCGCTCAGCAGCGATGAGCCCTGACGATGCTGATTTGTGGCGGCGCGTTGCAGATACAGCCGAACCGCTGCTCAAAGGCAAGAACCGGGTTATCGATCTGCAAGAACCGGTGGAGGGTCCAGCGCGCGAATATCCGCGAGCTGAAAAGAAACCGTCCGCAGCCGCTCCCATTGGTTCAGAAGAACCGCCAAATTCTTCCACATCACCACCAGTGGCAACCTTCGACCGGCGCGAGGCAAGGCGGTTGGGCGCGGGCCGGATCAGCATCGATGCCCGCATCGATCTTCACGGTATGCGCCAGCGCGAGGCCCATGGCGCACTGAAAGCATTTTTGGCGCGCGCCCAGGCGCAAGGCCACAGGCATGTGCTGGTGATTACCGGCAAGGGCGGCAAACGCGAGATTGATGGCTCATTCGAGCGCGGCGTCCTGAACCGCGAAGCGCCGCGCTGGTTATCGGAACCAGAATTTCGAGCATGGGTAGTGAGTTTTACCACCGCAAGCAAACGCCATGGCGGTGAAGGTGCGCTCTATGTGCGGCTGAGGCGTAATAAATAGTTCCTAGAGCATGATCCGATCAATTCCGATATCAGGACGGGGGATGCAGTCATGAAGAGGGGGCGCGACGCCCGGTAAAAGACTCAGCGTGGCCTAGGCTATCCTATCCAACATATGTTTTAAAATATGTTTTAACATAATTACACGCACATCCAGCAGCTGCACCTACGGAAGTGCGTGCGCACCACATGGTCTGCTATATCGCGCCAGCCAGGGTGGCCGGTCAGTCAGGTGATTTAGCGGCGGCGCAGGCTCAGAGAATATACTTCGACAGATCTGCATTCTTGGCGAGTTCGCCGATATTGTCGCGGACGTGTTTCTCGTCGATCACGATTTTATCGCCGCTGTAGTCAGTCGCTTCGAAGCTGATCTCGTCGAGAATTTTCTCCATCACCGTCATCAGCCGGCGGGCGCCGATATTCTCCACATTGGAGTTCACTTCCACCGCGATGTCGGCGATGGCGTCGACGCCGTCTTCGGTGAATTCGAGCTCGACGTCCTCGGTGGCCATCAACGCAACATATTGCTTGATGAGACTCGCCCGCGGCTCGGTAAGGATGCGCTTGAAATCATCCTTGGTCAGCGCCCGCAGCTCAACGCGGATGGGCAGCCGGCCCTGTAGCTCGGGCAGAAGGTCTGAAGGCTTGGAGACATGAAATGCGCCAGATGCAATGAACAAAATATGGTCAGTTTTTACCTGGCCGTATTTGGTCGAGACCGTGGTGCCTTCAATGAGGGGCAGTAAATCGCGTTGAACGCCCTCACGTGACACATCGCCGCCGGTACGCTCGCTACGGGCGCAAATCTTGTCGATCTCGTCGAGAAATACGATGCCGTTATTCTCCACCACCGATATGGCTTCCTGCACGATGTTGTCATCATCGAGCAACTTGTCGGACTCTTCCGCCGTTAAAATATCGTAGCTGTCCTTGACGTTGATGCGGCGCGGTTTCGTGCGCTGGCCGCCAAAGGCCTTGCCCATTATGTCGCCGATATTGATCATGCCCATCTGGCCTCCCGGCATTCCGGGAATATCCAAAGTCGGCATGCCGCCGCCGGTATCGGCCACCTGGACCTCAATTTCCTTGTCGTCCAGATCACCTTCGCGGAGTTTTTTGCGGAAGGATTCGCGCGTGGTTTTCTGGGCATTTTCACCCACCAGCGCATCCAGCACCCGCTCCTCGGCCATGAGATGCGCCTTGGCCGAGACCGCCTTGCGCTTGTCCTCGCGCACCAGACCAATGGCCGATTCCATCAGATCGCGGATAATCTGTTCTACATCGCGCCCGACATAGCCAACTTCGGTAAATTTAGTGGCCTCGACTTTGATGAATGGCGCGCCGGCGAGTCTGGCCAGGCGGCGTGAGATTTCTGTCTTGCCGACACCCGTTGGTCCGATCATCAGGATATTTTTTGGCAGCACCTCCTCGCGCAGCTCGCCTTCAAGCTGCTGCCGGCGCCAGCGGTTCCGGAGCGCAATGGAAACGGCGCGCTTGGCGGCCTTCTGGCCGATGATGTAGCGGTCAAGTTCGGAAACGATTTCACGGGGTGAGAAATTTGTCATGTTTTAAAACTTTACTCTGAAAGAGGGAAAAATTCGATGGAGGGGATATGTTTATTCCGTATCCAGGATTTCAATTACGAGCTGATCGTTGGTAAAAACACAAATCTGCGCCGCAACGGCCATTGATTTGCGGGCGATCTCCTCCGCGCTCATGTCGGTATCGATCAGGGCGCGGGCCGCGGCGAGGGCATAATTGCCCCCCGATCCGATGCCCATCAGACCGTCTTCGGGCTCCAGAACATCTCCGGTGCCGGTGAGTACCAGTGATTCGGTCTTGTCGGCAACCAGCATCATGGCTTCGAGACGCCGCAAATAACGGTCGGTGCGCCAGTCCTTGGCCAGCTCCACGCAGGAGCGCTTCAACTGATCGGGAAAGCGTTCCAGCTTGGTTTCC
>CAYOEI010000357.1:0-6938 GCA_964402825.1 uncultured Hyphomicrobiaceae bacterium | reverse complement strand
TTCGGGCTGCGAAGTGCTGATGCCGTGGGGCGCGCCCATTGGCTCAGGGCAGGGCCTCGCCAATCCGCTGGCGATGCGAACCATGCGTGCATATTTTCCTGATATTCCGCTGGTGGTGGATGCCGGCATCGGCAAGCCGTCCCACGCGGCGCAGGCCATGGAAATGGGCTATGACGCGATATTGCTCAATACCGCCATCGCCAAGGCGGGCGACCCGGTGAAGATGGGCATGTCCTTCGCAAAAGCCATTGAGGCCGGGCGGCTGGCTTATGAAGCCGGGCTGATGGAGCCGCGCGACATGGCGAGCCCGTCGACGCCGGTTGCGGGTACGCCGTTCTTCAAAATCGATTCAGCCTCTTAAGATGCGCTTGCCGGTTGGGGCTCTCCCGCGACCATCGTTCGTCACCACCGGGCCTGGACCCGGTGGTCCATTGAGACCATCAATATCAAGTCCGGCAATGACGATGGGGTGAAGATGCTTCATAGATTCTATCCCGTATTGCCGGATTTGAGCTGGCTTGAGCGGCTGGTGCCGCTCGGGGTCAAGACCGTGCAGCTGCGCCTGAAAGATGCGACAGCTGGCGAAATCAACCGGCAGATCGAAGCCTCGATAAAGCTTTGCGCCGCGCATGACTGCCAGCTCATCGTCAATGATTATTGGCGCGAGGCGATTGCACTTGGCGCCGATTACATTCATCTGGGGCAGGAAGATCTGGCAGCCGCCGACATGGATGCCATCAGAAGCGCCAAGCTGAAATTCGGCATCTCCACTCACTCTCACGAAGAGCTGGAAATCGCGCTGAATGAAAAGCCTGACTATGTGGCGCTGGGCCCTGTCTATGAGACCAAACTCAAGAAAATGAAATGGGCGCCGCAGGGGCTCGAGCGGGTCACGGAATGGAAATCACGTCTTCCCTGTCCGCTGGTGGCGATTGCCGGAATTACGGTTGAGCGGGCCCCTGATGTATTGGCGGCGGGAGCCGATTCGCTCGCCGTCGTAACCGACATCATCACCCACGCCGACCCGGAGGCCCGGTCACGCGAATGGCTGAAGGTGGTTGCCGCCGGTGCACAGCGCCACCAATAGCCAAGAATGGGGGTTTCAAGCAGCCGTAGTCGGATCAATCATTTTGGAGATTTCTGTAATTTTCGTAGCAGGAAATCCACTGATTTCGGCATGCTTGAGGATTATGTCTTCGTCTATCGCCAAATAAATGCAGAACGTCTTATTGCCGGCGACATAGCTTTCCACCCACTGAATGTCTGATCCGAGCTGTTGCAGCACTTCGTTCGATTTAGCAGCAGCTCCACGCAATTGCTCGCGATCAAATGTACCCACTTCGGGAATATCCCGCTCGATGACAAATTTCCGCAACGCCATTTTACCCTCCATCACAAGACCCAGTTTGCAAACCTGAGGGTGTATCTTCTCTTGTTTTAACAGAATCGCCAAGCCACCCGCGCCGGGGGAGCGGGTGGTTCAGTCAAAACGGATAACAATCTAAAGCGCGTTGAGAGCAACCAGCATGACCCCGCTGGCAAACAGCAGCAGCATCACAATGCGCTGAAACTGCGCTTCATCGAGCCCTTTATATGCCGTCATGCCCAGCCCCAGGCCAGCAAGAGCGGCGGGCACGCAATAGATCGCCAGAACCCCGAGCTCTTTTGTCACCAGCCCCTGCGTGGCATAGCCGGCAAAAGCGATGAGAATGGTGATCTGGTTGAAGGGTTGATAGACGGCGCGCTGTTCATCCTTGCTCCAGCCGCGCAAACCGCACCACACGGTTGAAAATGGCGCGGGGATAGAAGCAAACCCGCCGAGCACCCCGCCGCCAAAGCCGGCGATTACGTCGCCCGCGCGGCCCGCGTTCGCAACCCTGATCTGCGGCAGGATCAGTAAACGGAACGCGGTGTATCCAATGAGAAAAAGCCCCGTGGCGATCTTGAAAATCCCAGGATCGAGCTTCGCCAGCAGCGCGACACCCAGCGGCAGGCCAACGGCCCCCCCCGATGAAAAAAGGGGCAAGACGCTTCCAGCTAATGGCATGGGAAAAGACACGGAATGTGAAAGCGGTCGTCGCCAAAGAGCAAATGCTTATCAGCGGCACCGCAAGCACCGGATCGATCACAAACAGCCAGAAGCCCAGCGCGGCAAGCCCGGTTCCAAAACCGACCAGCCCCATAACCAGACCTGCAAGGGCCGCTCCGGTGACCAGGAACGCAATCGTTTCAATGGGAAGCATGTAGGGAGACCCGCGTGCGCTCAAAATGACGATGAATTCATTAAACCTGCTTTACTGCATCTTGAGGAAAAATGTGAGAGGTTTGGCAATGCGCGCGCCAGAGATGAACGACACCGGATAATTCCAATGACCAACACCCTCACGCCAGCCCAGGCCCGCCGCTACTATGACCGCAATGCGCACAAGCAGGATGCGCAGGGCTGGTACGAAGACGCCGCCCTTGATCGTCTTATTGCATTAGGTGATTTTGGCGGCGCGAATGCCGTACTCGAGGTCGGCTGCGGGACGGGGAAACTGGCGGCGCTTCTATTGCGTGATCATCTCACCCCTCACGCCACTTACATCGGCGTGGATATTTCTAATTCCATGCTGGCGCGCGCAGGGACGAAGCTGAAAAAATACGCCCTGCGCGCAAAACTCAGACCCGGTGATGTGACGCTCGGGCTGACATCGCCAAATGAAAGCGCTGACCGCATCATCGCCACCTATCTGTTCGACCTTCTATCCGTCACTCATTCAAAAAACCTGCTGGCCGAAATGCACCGTGTGCTGCGCCCCGGCGGGCTGATCTGCATCGCCGGGCTGACGCGCAAAACACAGGAACCCGAGATGAACATTTTTTCTCAATTATGGGCGCTGATGCAGTGGGTGTGGCCGAGTTTGGTTGGTGGTTGCCGTCCGGTGCAGATGTTGCCAATGCTGGAAGAGGATCAATGGCGGGTTGTTGCCCATGAAAGCGTCGCACCAAGGGGGCTGGCGTCCGAAATCCTGATTGCGCGGAAGGTTTCAGCGAAATAGCCCGCTTGATCTAACTCAAACAGAAATGCACCGCGCTCAGGTAAAGTACAAAAATGACGGCTTATCTCCCCAAATATGCTCTCGCCACAGTTCCGCGCTATACGAGCTATCCCCCCGCAACCCAGTTTCACGACGGAGTTGGGGAAAGTGAGTATCGCGATTGGCTCGGCGCAATCGGGCGCGGCGATACCCTCTCGCTTTACGTGCATATCCCGTCATGTCCGCAAATCCGCCTCCATGTGCGCTTCCCTCGAGCCTGATCGCTTTGCGGTTTTTGGCTATGCGCATGTTCCGTGGTTCAAGAAACACCAGCGGGCGATCGATGAAACACGCCTTCCCGGCGGGCAGGAGCGCCTTGATCAGGCCGAGGCGGCGCGAAGCACGCTCATCGATTACGGTTATGCTCCCATCGGGATTGATCGTCACATTGTGAGAGCAACACCAAGAGGCAGACCATATGTACGAAACATTGCTGCTTGTTTCGACGATTGCCAGGAGAAGCGTGAGCAACGCTATAGCCGTGTGGTTTAGCTCATTTTGACATTCAGTGTGGGGCGCTAAACACGTGTTCGTCGTTAAGGAAGTGTTGATGCCCCTCCCTCTATATTAAGGATCGCGAATACAGGCATGTACAGCCAGCCAATCTGATTCGGGCTCTTAAGAGGAAATGCAGGGTGGACCAAGGTTCTCAATATAAGACTGCGCTCAGTCTGGCAAAACGCGCGCTCGACTATATCGCCAGATATGGGACGCCGCCGACACCCCATGCATATGAAATCTTTTATACGGTTTGCGCCGGGCAAAATGCAGAGCTTAACGAGGCGCTCGCTGAAGTAATCGCTGACAAGCGGCAGGTCAGTGCCAGGGATGCGGAACGGCTTTACGAAAAATTTCTGTCGACAGATAAAACAACGGCTGAGATGGCGAGTATCGGCTCGAATATGAGCACCGAGATGTCCGGTCTTCTGACCCTGATTGACACCGTATCCAACTCAACCAACACCTATCAGTCCTCTTTGCAAAAAGCAGAACAGAGACTAGCCAGCGGGCAACCGGAACAGAATATTGAGGCAATGGTCCAGTCGCTCCTTGAGGCAACCCAGTCCATGGCCCGCTCCAACGCCGAAGTCTCGGCGAATCTGGAAACGTCCCGTGCGCAGGTGGAACAGCTTGAGGATTGCCTGAAGGCCGCGCGCGAGGAATCATCCCGTGACCCGCTCACCGGACTGTGCAACCGGCGGCAATTCGATATCATGCTTGATGAAGCGATCCTGGCGGCGGGCAATGAAAACACACCGCTCTCGCTGCTTATGGTCGACATCGATCATTTCAAGCCATTCAACGACGAACATGGGCATGTGGCGGGAGATTCAGCCCTTCGCTATGTCGCCAGCTGCCTGAAATCTAATATCAAGGAGCACGACACGGCCGCGCGTTACGGCGGCGAAGAATTTGTCGTCATCCTGTCACACACATCCGTCGAGCATGCCATGAGCGTGGCCGAACGAATCCGACATCTGATCAATTCGCGCCATCTGGTTAAAAAAGCCACCGGAGAAAGCATGGGACGGATTTCAGTTTCCATCGGGGTAACGGAACGCCAGGCGAAAGACAGTGCGGAATCCTTCCTGCACCGGGCTGATATGTGCATGTATGCCGCCAAAACAGGCGGACGCAATCGTGTTCAGCACACCCCGGTAGAACCGTCTTCCAATCAATCCGCAGATCAGAATTCCGATCAACCTGAAGATCAGAATTCCGATCAACCTGAAGATCAGCATTCCGATCAACCTGAAGAGCAGCTGTCCGATCAACCTGAAGAGCAGCTTTCCGAACAGCCGATAGCGATCGCCGGGCATATGAGTGGGTAACCCTCTTCAAGCCGGTTTTTAATCTCATAAGATCTAGGCGGAGCGCATCCAGCCAAGCCCCTCAAGGGTCGCGCCGGCGGGGTTATATTCGCAGCCGATCCACCCTTCATATCCGACCCTATCAATATGTCCGAAAAGGAAGGGGTAGTTGATTTCACCCGTACCAGGCTCATTGCGGCCCGGCGTATCGGCAAGCTGCATATGCGCAATTTTTGAAAGCAGACGCTCTATCGTTGGCGCGAGATCGCCCTCCATGATCTGCATATGATAGATGTCATATTGCATGTAGAGGTTGCCCGAGGCGGCCTCCTCCATGATCTCTTCCGCCTGAGCTGATCTGTTCAGATAAAATCCCGGAATATCACGGGTATTGATCATTTCCATAAGGCACTTGATCCCGGCCTTTTCCATCTCGGCCGAAGCAAATCGAAGATTTTCCACATAGGTTTTGCGAATTTCCGATGCATCGGCGCCTTCGGGCGTCAGGCCGGCCATGCAGTGAAGCTGGCCGCATTCCAGAACCTTCGCATAGTCGATGGCCAGGGCAATCCCCTCACGGAACTCGTCTATTCGCGACGGATTGCAGGCCGTCCCGCGTTCGCCCGCATGCCAGTTGCCGGCAGGCGTATTGAACAAAACCTGTTTCAGGTCATTGGCCTCCAGCCTCATGGAGATTTCATCCGCTGAAAAGTCATAGGGGAAGCGATATTCGACCCCCTTGAACCCGGCCCTTGCCGCCGCTTCAAACCGGTCGAGAAAATCAACCTCACAGAACATCATCGAAAGATTGGCTGCGAAGCGAACCATTTTTGCCGTCCTGATTTACAAAATGCCAGGTTACGATCCTGGTATAACGCCGCGCACTCTCGCGCGTCGCCGCCGCTCTGCCAAGCAGGAATAAGGGCCTTAAGGGCGCTCAACACATACTGGCACTTGTGCCCCCGGCATAATTTCATCATAACGCTTGGCGATCATATTTGCCCGAAAGGACACCCCCCATGGCCTTTGTCATCGAACCGCCAGCGCGCGCAAGCCTGCCCGTAAAGGGAAGCAACGATGAATTTCCCGTCCACCGCATTTATTGCGTCGGGCGCAACTACGCCGCCCACGCCATTGAAATGGGGCATGACCCGGATAAGGAGCCGCCGTTTTTCTTCCAGAAAAATCCAGATAATCTGCTGGTGGGAAAAGATTTTCCGTACCCGCCAGCCTCAAACGATGTCCATTTTGAGTTCGAACTGGTAGTGGCGCTGAAAAGCGGTGGCACTGATATCTCGATCGACGAAGCGCTGGGTCATGTTTACGGCTACGCGGTTGCGCTCGACATGACGCGGCGCGATTTGCAAGGGGAAGCGAAAAAAGCCGGACGCCCTTGGGAAGTCGGCAAGGCGTTTGAACATTCAGCCCCCTGCAGCGCAATTGTCCCGGCCACCGAAATCGGCCACCCGGCATCGGGCGCGCTATGGCTGGATATCGACGGCGAGCGGCGTCAGGACGGCGATCTGAATCAGATGATCTGGAAGATACCGGAGGTTATTTCCTACCTCTCCAGCCTGTTCACGCTTCTGCCCGGTGACCTCATCATGACCGGCACACCCGCGGGCGTGGGTCCAGTCGCCAAAGGCAACCGGCTCCACGGCGAGATCGAAGGCGTGGGTAAGCTGGATATATCTGTGGTTTAATTTTTGTCCCGCTGCGCTGGTTTGTTTCGCGCGCTGCGCTTGTTTATTTCGCTCACGGCTATTCCTGCCTTCGGCAGGGCCTGCGCGAGCGCGCCCTGACGGGCGGGCCTCAATGGCCAGCCGCGCAAAGCGCGGTAGCCGGTGCAATTCGGCAAAGCTGTTCCGTAACGCTGGTTTTGTTTCGCTCACGGCTATTCCTCGGCTTCGCCTCGGGCCTGCGCGGGCGCGCCCTGACGGGCGGGCCTCAATGGCCAGCCGCGCAAAGCGCGGTAGCCGGTGCAATGCGGCAAAGCGGTTCAGTATCGCTGGTTTTATCTCGCTCACGGCTGTTCCTGCCTTCGGCA
>CAYOEI010000356.1:0-7117 GCA_964402825.1 uncultured Hyphomicrobiaceae bacterium | reverse complement strand
AAATATTTCGATGTGTCCAAGCCGTTGCTGGCCAGAGTGATCGAGCGGCTTCCCCGTCAGATATTGAAAGCGGTAGACGGTGTTTCCTTTAAGATAGAGCCAGGGCAAACATTCAGCCTTGTCGGAGAATCAGGTTGCGGCAAGTCCACCGTGGCCAAGCTCATTGTTGGACTGCATAAACCAACACGCGGGCTCATAAAGTTCGATGGCAGTGATGTTGCAGATGCCAAGTCCAACGCTGAGATTGCGGCAATGAGGCGGCGCTGGCAGATGATTTTCCAGGACCCTTACGCAAGCCTCAACCCGCGCTGGCGGGTGCGCGATATTATCGCCGAACCTATCCGCGAATTCGAACTGGAGTCTTCAAAAGCTGAAGTATATGACCGTGTAGGTGCGCTGCTCACACAAGTGGGGCTTTCACCGGTCGACGGAGAAAAATACCCGCACGAATTCTCCGGCGGTCAGCGTCAGCGCATTTCGATCGCCCGCGCGCTCTCATCGAACCCGGAGTTTCTTGTGTGCGATGAGCCTACCTCGGCGCTCGATGTATCGGTACAGGCGCAAATCCTGAACCTGATGAAGGATCTGCAAAAGGACGTCGGGCTCACCTATCTGTTCATCAGTCACAATCTGGCTGTGGTGTACCACCTCTCCGATATGATTGGCGTCATGTATCTGGGTCGTTTGTGCGAAGTCTCGAGCGCCAAAGATCTCTTCCGCGCTCCGCAGCACCCTTATACGCGTCTGCTTCTGGAGACGATTCCCGACCTTGAAATGACCGGGCGTGCGCGCGAACCGGTCGGTGGCGAAGTGCCGAATCCAATCACCCCGCCTTCGGGCTGTGCATTCCATCCGCGCTGTCCGTTCGCCAATGAGCGCTGCAAATCCGAAACACCGAAATTGATGGAGAGCTCTGGCCACATGGTCGCCTGCTTTGGCGCCGAGGAGGGCCGGCTCCCGGATACGAAATATACCACGCCCAAACAAGCGGCGACGCCGTAATGAAAGTTTCACCCTCAGATATGAGCCATCACTCAGGCGATCAGGGCCTCAACGATCCTTTGAACCGCAAGCCCGTCAGCCAGCGCCGGAACCTTGACCGGTTCACGGCAAAACGACTTTGCGGCGGCAGAGATATTTCGCAAAATATCTGTCTGGCCCAAGTCGGCGATATCAGCAAAGAGCGGCTCCCACGCCGCCCCGCCTTGCGCCGCACTGATCCGGCCGCCGCTGTGCATCTTGAACGATTTCTTCGTGCCCCAAAGCGTATACTCGGTCCCCACCGGCCCAGCGCCGCCAACAGGGCGTTGATGACGGCCGGAACGCCGCCAAATTCCAACTCAGCCAACAAGCGATTTTCAGACAATTCAGGGTCGTCCGGAAAACGGATCTGCCGTCTGATGATTTTGCCGTCACCCAGCAGACGCCGCGTCAGATAAACCCAATGGGAGATCATCTCGCGGGTAAAACCGCCCTGCTCCCGGCCCGCCAGCCAGGTTGCATGAGCCTGAAAGTCACGCGGCCAGCGGGTCAGATGAATGAAAATATCAACGCCGGTCACATCACCCATGGCGCCGGAGTGGAGTTCGCTTTCAACGTGGCGGCTCGCCGTGGCGTTGCCATGGTTGAAATTGATGACATTGGGCACGTCCCTGGCTGCGACAAGGGCGACCAGCTCTTCGGAATCCGCAACGTCTATACCAAGCGGCTTTTCGCTGAAGATGCATTTCCCCGCCGCCGCGACTGCACGGATGTAAGCGCCATGGCTAAGGGGCGGGCTGGCGATATAGATGGCGCTGGTACGCGGATCACCTATGACCGCATCAGAATTTTGCGCAATTTCAACCTCTGCATGGGAGTCACGCAGCGCCGCGCAAGCCGCCTCATCAGGGTCCCAGGCGCAGACGACTTCAAAATTGTCATGATCAATCATACTGGCGAGGGTGACGCGGCCAATTGCGCCCAAACCAATAACCCCAACCCTGTGAACGACGTCAGACATGCTCAGGATTCCTCTGATTTTCAAAAGAGTCTAAGTGCGCGTACTGCGCATAACAACCGCGCCAGATGGAAACATTTATACACATGCGCGGGTGATGCCGGATTCGCAGCGCGGAGTGGTAAGTAATGGATACAAAAACTTTAATTACCCTTTCCACCGGGGCGGAAACAAATAAGCAGAAAGGCAAGGCGCGCTGGCCACACGCAGACTGCACGCGTGAGAAGGACAATCTGTAT
This sequence comes from uncultured Hyphomicrobiaceae bacterium, assembly GCA_964402825.1. Taxonomy (GTDB): domain Bacteria; phylum Pseudomonadota; class Alphaproteobacteria; order Rhizobiales; family Methyloligellaceae; genus UBA2767. The sequence goes on along the minus strand of CAYOEI010000356.1, from coordinate 4,879 downwards.
GTCGGCTCCATCGAGAAGGCTATCTGTATCCTTTACGCATTTGGCAAAGGCCGCCCCGAATTGCGATTGAACGAGATCGCCGAGATCACGGGGCTCGGGCGCAGCGCCGCGCAGCGCTATACCCATACATTGTGCAGCCTCGGATTCCTGCTCAAGGTCAATGATGGGCCAGTCTACCGCCCGGCGCCGAGAATTCTCGATCTGTCTTTCATCTATTTACGCTCTGACCCGCTGGTTGAGGCGGCAAAGCCGCATATGATTGAGGCTCTCAAGGTCTTTGACGAAACCATCAATCTCAGCCGGCGGCAGGACAATGACATGATCTTTATCCTTCGCCTTCCGGGTCGTGGAGGCAACGAGTCGCGGTCGCTTCCCGGCGGTCATATGCCTGTTTTCTGCACCACGGCCGGCCGCTCCATCCTTTCCCATTTACCCGATGACACGGCGCAGGACCTGATAGAAAAATCAACGCGCCAGCCCCTGACCGCGAAGACCATAACGGACGCGGAAGAGATCATGGCGCTGGTCCTCAAGACACGCGAAGACGGTTTCTCGCTCGCCGATGAAGAAGGCCAGATGGGCATCATCACGGTTGGCTCGGCTATTCTGGACGGGAGCGGATATCCTGTTGCGGCCGTGAACATGGCGGCATCGGCGCGAAGCTGGAGCGTCGATCAGGTTCGCGAAAAACTCGGCCCGCTGGTTGTGGAGACCGCGCGTCATATCTCCCGGACGCAAGGTTTTTCGGCAAGCTATCACGAATCATGAATCTTACCGTTCGCACTCAAACTGGAATAACCGGAGAGCCGCATGGCTGATCGCAGCAAGATTGATGAATTGCATAAGGAGATGACGGATTGGCGCCGCGATCTCCATGCGCATCCCGAAACCGCGTTTGAAGAGCACCGCACATCTGATTTCATTGCCGGGAAACTCGAAGAGTTCGGCATTGAGGTGGTGCGTGGATTAGCGGGGACCGGGCTTGTCGGCGTCCTTAAAAGCAATGGCCGCAGTGGCAAAGCGATTGGATTACGCGCTGATATGGATGCACTGCATATTGATGAGCAGACAAACCTCCCCTATTCCTCAAAAACCCCGGGCAAGATGCACGCCTGCGGACATGATGGTCATGTCACGATGCTGCTGGGCGCTGCAAAATATCTGTCGAAGACGCGTGATTTTGACGGCACGGCCTATTTCATCTTTCAACCGGCCGAGGAGTGTGAAGGCGGCGCGAAGGTTATGATCGAAGAGGGTCTTTTTGAGAAATTTCAGATGGACTCCGTATACGGGATGCACAACTGGCCGGGAATGCCCATAGGCCAGATCGGAACCCGCCCGGGGCCTGTCATGGCCGCGTTTGATATTTTTGAAATCAAGATAACGGGAAAGGGATCACATGCCGCCATGCCCCACCAGAGCATTGATGCGGTGGTGATTGCCTGCATGGTCGTCTCATCGCTTCAGACCGTGGCCAGCCGGGTTGTCGATACGAGGGACCCGGTTGTCGTGAGTGTCACGCAGATACATGCCGGCGATACATGGAACGTGATCCCGGAAGAAGCGGTGATCCGCGGCACGGTTCGCTCGTTCAATGCCAAAGTGCGGGACCTTTCCGAGGAGACCATCAAAAAAATTGCAAAAGGCGTTTGTGCGGCGCATGGCGCTGAATGTGACATAAGGTATGAACGGCGCTACCCCCCGACCATCAACACTGAGCAAGAGACAGTGAACACGGCTAAAGTGGCGGAAAAACTTGTTGGCGCTGAAAATGTCCGGAAGGATATGCAGGTCTGCATGGGTTCAGAAGATTTCGCCTATATGCTCCAGAAGCGGCCCGGTTCCTATATTTGGCTGGGCGCTGGTGATTGCGGAGGAAATCTGCACAATCCTAATTACGACTTCAATGATGAGATCCTGCCTCTGGGGGCAAGCTACTGGGCGGAACTGGTCGAAGACTTACTGCCAGAATCAGCCAATTGATTGTCTGAGGGATTTAGGGTCAGGACCCTAAGCGCGCTCGAACCCTCTGTTGACTTCCCAGTCGGTGACGCGGCGATCAGATTCTTCCTGCTCCCAACTTGCCGCATGGACGTAATGATTGATCACATCATCGCCGAATGCCCCGCGCAGCATTTTAGAGCCATCAAGCGCCTGCGTCGCAGCGCGCAGGGTGCCGGGGATGCCACGCGCCTGTTCCGCCTGGTAAGCATCTCCGGTGAATTCCGGCTCCAGTTTTAGTTTTCTCTCAATGCCGTCCAGCCCCGCCGCCAGCGATGCGGCAAGCGCCAGATAGGGGTTTAAGTCTGCCCCGCCGACGCGGCATTCAACCCGTACCGACTTTGAACCTTCACCGCACAGACGATAGCCCGCCGTCCTGTTGTCGAGAGCCCAGATGGCTTTTGTCGGCGCAAAAGTGCCTTTGGCGAAGCGCTTATAGGAATTGATGTAAGGGGCGAGGAAATAAGTGATCTCGCTTGCATGGCTCAACAAGCCCGCTAGATAATAGCGCATGGTCTGTGACATGCCGTATTCGCCTTTTGAATCATAAAACAACGGCGTTTTGCCATCGCGTGACCAGAGCGACTGATGGATGTGGCTGGAGCTTCCCGCCATGTCATAATTCCATTTCGCCATAAAGGTCAGCGCCCTGCCCTTCGACCAGGCGATTTCCTTGCAGCCATTCTTGGTGATCGCGTGATTGTCGGCGCATTCCAGCGCATCGCTGTATTTGATATTGATCTCTTCCTGGCCCGATTCAGCCTCGCCCTTGGAGCTTTCCACCGGAATGCCCGCGCCATATAGCCCGTTGCGGATGGCGCGCATGACATCCTCCTCCTTGGTCGTCTGGAAGATGTGATAGTCCTCATTATAGGGGCTGATCGGATCGATGCCGCGATAGCCCGCTTCATGGGCAGCTTCATAACTCTGCCGGAACAGGAAGAATTCCAGTTCCGTCGCCATCATGGCTTTCATGCCAAGCTTATCCAGCCGCTCGATCTGTTTCTTTAAGATGGCTCTTGGCGAATGGGGCACGTCTTTGCGGCTGTGATGGTCCACCACATCGCAGAGCACCATCGCGGTTCCCTCAAGCCAGGGTATCATACGCAGCGTGCCGGGATCGGGGACCATTGTGTAGTCGCCATAACCCGCCGCCCAGCTGGCCGCGTCATAGCCCTCGACCGGATGCATCTCCATGTCGGTCGCCAGCAGATAGTTACAGCTGTGGGTTTCCTTGACTGCATTGCTCAGGAAAAAATCCGCCTGAAAGCGCTTGCCCATCAGGCGGCCCTGCATGTCCACCATGGCGGCGAGCACCGTATCGATCTTACCGTCCGCTACGGCTTTTTTAAGCTGAGATAGAGTGAGATTACCGGACATGTATCAACCTGCTGTCAGTGGGCTTGATGTAAAGTCCCCGCGCGTCCAAAGGGAAGGCGTGAAAAACGATTTTGAAATGGACGAAAACATCAGTACGCCCAGCATCGCGAAGATCAGATACATCGCGAACAAGCCCACCAATCGGTTGAACGCATCTACAGTGTGCACATAGCTCTTGATAGCCTCAGGCATCGCACCCCGTCATTTTTTCCCCCATCGAAGCGCCTACCTCCGTGATCACTGGTAAATTTGTTCCATAGGCATCACCGTTAGACAAGCGTTTCAACTTTAGCTGCCGGTTTATGAATTCATGACCTGGTTTCAATTTAAGCGGCTTTACACCTCCGGTTGAGAAAATCTGCTCGCGCAGCTATACCGAGTGGAGGAAAAAGTATACCAGACTCCGGTATATGTACTTTTCCTGCATTTTTGACGTTATCATGTGCAAATCGAAGGTGTGCGTGGGGTTTTCGGGGGTGTAACGCTATTACAGTAGCTCAAAAATTCCGATTGGCAGGGGAATGTGTGTATGGGCGTTAAAAACGGTGCCAGCGTTCGTTTTGAAAGCGTGCAAAAGAGTTATGACGGCGAAACTCTCGTCGTCAAAGATCTCAATCTTGACATCCCCCGTGGAGAGTTTCTCACGATGCTTGGTCCGTCGGGTTCGGGCAAAACGACCACATTGATGATGCTGGCCGGCTTTGAGCCCACCACTCATGGTCAGATCTTTTTGAACGATCGCCCGATCAACGATGTTCCTCCGCATAAGCGCGGCATCGGTATGGTGTTCCAGAACTATGCGCTGTTTCCGCACATGAGCGTTGCGGAAAACCTCGCTTTCCCATTGAAGGTCCGCAAGCTCCCTGCGGCGGAAGTTGAGGAGAAAGTCGGCCGCGTGCTTGAGATGGTCGAGCTTCCCGGTTTCGGCGATCGCCGTCCGGCCCAGCTTTCCGGTGGTCAGCAGCAGCGCGTCGCCGTTGCCCGTGCGCTGGTCTTTGATCCCGAACTCATTCTGATGGACGAGCCGCTAGGCGCTCTCGACAAACAGCTGCGCGAGCAGATGCAATACGAGATCAAGCACATCCATGCAAACCTTGGTGTCACGGTTATCTATGTGACCCACGACCAATCTGAGGCATTGACCATGGCTGACCGCATCGCCGTGTTCAATGACGGGGTTATTCAGCAGCTTTCCACGCCGGATGAACTTTATGAGAAGCCGGCCAATGCTTTCGTCGCGCAGTTTATCGGTGAGAATAATCGTCTAAACGGAACCGTCCGCAAGATCGATGGCAATGTGTGCATGGTCGAACTTGACTGTGGTAGCACGGTGCGCGCCGAAAAGGTCAATATAGACGGTGTCGGTGCGCGCGCGATACTGTCTATCCGCCCCGAACGCATAGGACTTGCTCCGAAGAAGGGCGCCATGACCAACACTTTGCATGCCCGGATCGAGGAACTGATTTATCTCGGTGACCACATCCGTGTCCGCATGTCG
>CAYOEI010000355.1:0-2769 GCA_964402825.1 uncultured Hyphomicrobiaceae bacterium | reverse complement strand
TATCATACAAATTGATGCTTGTTTAATAGAAATTTAGAATACGCTAAGAAAATTCTAAGATTCAAATGTGAATTTATGAAAATAAATTTTGATCAACTTTAAGTAGCACTTTCAAAAATACTATTTGGGCATTGGCGGTATGGGTATAATAAACAAATCAAATTTAGTTTTATTTGGTGTAATTATTACAGCTGTTTTAGTTATTGGAGGATTTACAACAAATATGGTCTTTGCACTTGAAGATCAAACAAAGCTAATGAAAAAATGTTCTAAGGAAAAAAACCAAAATAAAATTGAATGTCAAATCTTGATGATAATTTTAGAAATTAAAGCGATAATTGAAAATAATAAAGAAACCTATCCTCCTGTAGGTTCTGATGGTTACTCACTGATTGCTGAATTAACTATATCAACTCCTGATGGTGCCTTTGATATTGCTACTACTGGCAATACTATTGTTCAAAGAAGTGATCCATACGAAGATGACCCCACAGGCAAATGGACAATTGACACTGAAATCATTAGTATGGAATTAACAGGAGATTTCCCAGCAGTTGATGGTCCAATAATTTTTCGGCAAAGTTCTTCACAACAATCTTTGGGAAACATACAACAACAAATTCCCGGTGGTGAAGACTTTCCAGCTGATAGCTTTTTTGACATCTTTCTAGAAATTGAACTTCCAACTCTTCCCCCAGAGTCTGGAGTTGTACAACCACTTAGAAATGTAGATCCAATTCATGTTGAAATAAATCAAGGCAATCCACTAATGAGTATCCCACCACTTGGTAATCTATACGAACAAGAAGGTTGCGTTGATATTTTTACGTCAAATGATCCACCTTTTCCAATAATTCAGCTGTGTGACCTAAAACTTATACCAGCCACTCCAACAGAGGAGGAAATAAAGTCAGAACTAATTGTATTGCTCAGTGGACTTACAACAGTTGATGAAATTGGTGATGAATCAGTTCCTATATTTAATCAGGCTTCATGTGAAGACGGTGATGCATGTACTGTAAACGACTTCTTTGAGGATAGTCAATGCGTTAGTGGTCCAACTCCTTCCTGTGATGACGCAAACCTATGTACTGTTGGTAGTTGTGATTCTGGAGTTGGTTGTGTGTATGAACTAGTTTCTTGTGATGACTTTAACCAATGTACTACGGATTCTTGTAACCAACTAGGTGGTTGTTTTAATCAACCACGTTCTTGTGATGACTCTAACCTTTGTACTGTAGATTCTTGCGATGCACAAACTGGATGTACTAATGATGAAATTGACTGTGATGACGGTCTGGCCTGTACCGCTGAAGCATGTGTAGGTGATACAGGATTATGTGAGGGAGGAATTCTCGTAAATAATTGTGTAATCGATAATACTTGCTATGCAAATGATGATGTAAATCCAGCAAATGAATGTGAGTTCTGTAGAGCAGACCTCACGCCAGGAGAAAATATTCGAGACTGGTCAGATGTTGCAGATGGTACTTCATGTAATGGAGGATCAGGAATCTGTTCTAGTGGAGTGTGTATTTGAGAATGCAAAAGAAATCAAAATCTAAAAATAAATCTTATCTTACTGTATCGGCAGTTTTACTTTCCTTTATTTTGTTATTAGGTGCTGTTCCTACTGTAGATGTTTTTGCTGATAAGGACAAATTAGAAAATCTTACAATTGGTTATACAGGCGGTTTGCCTGTAACCATAACTGTTACTGATAAAAATGATAACACAATCTTTTTGGGTATTATTTCTTTTGATTTTGAAATAATAGTTATTGACAAGTCGCACTTTGATAAAAATAAATTTGAATCAAAAATATTTCTTACAGTAGATGGAACTGAAGTAACAGAAATACACACTTCATGCTCTCAACCATTATTCAAAGAACAACCTTTTGGTGATTTTGTCATTATAGATATTGTAACTGAAGATGAAAATGATTCTTGTGGCATTGATGATGATGATGACAAACCTAAAAAATCCAAAGAATGTACTAGAGATTTAAAAAATCCTTGGAACATTAAACCACTCTGTGAATTATTTTTATTACTTTCGGACTTGAAAGATGCAATTACAAATATTTTCAATACAGATACCTATCCTCCTGCAGGCAATGATAGATTTCCCTCAATTGTTGAAACAGAATTTGCCGTACCTGGAGCATTCTCTTTAGAATTAGTTGACACTCCTGAAACAATTGTTCAAAGAAGTGATCCATACGAAGATGCATCCACTGGCAAATGGACAATTGATATTGAACTAGTCAGTATGGAATTAACAGGAATAATTAGTGATACTGGCGGTGATCCTCTTCCAATTATCATTAGAGAAAGTACTACACAACAATCTCTTGGTAAAATACAACAACAAATTCCTGGTGGTGCAGACTTTCCAGCTGACAGCTTTTTTGATGTGTTTGTAGAAATTGAAATAGAAGGTATTCCACCAGAGACAGGAATTTTACAGCCACTAAAAAATCAAGACCCAATTAGAATAAGTACAGACCCAACAAACCCAGTTCAAGGAATACCCCCAATTGGCTCTGAATACAATCAAGATGGATGTGTTGATATTTTTACATCAAATGATCCTCCAATTCAACTTGCACAGTTGTGTGACATGCGTCTGATTCCAACTACTCCTGCACAAGCGATAATAAAACAAGAAATTATCCAACTAGGAACTCCAACTCAAGAGTCTCCAGATGGCGAAGAGCCACCATCAGCCACTCCTCCAGATATGGCATCATGTGAAGATGGTAAT
>CAYOEI010000354.1:0-3961 GCA_964402825.1 uncultured Hyphomicrobiaceae bacterium | reverse complement strand
AGATGCTTGCCGCTCACATTGCCATTGTCTTCGGGGCGAATGTCGCGGCCCTCATATTCCTCGACGCCGCCGCGCTCTTTAATCCACTGCGCGCGCACCGGGGCAAGGCCCTGCTCAACGTCGATAACGGCGTCCGGGTCCGTATAGGGGCCCGACGTGTCATAGACACGAAATACCGGCTCGTCCGGATCTGTCAGCGCAATCTCGCGCATGGGCACGCGGACATCCTTATGGCCTTCGGGCGAGGTATAGACCTTGGTGCTGGCCCGCATCGGGCCGATGGTGACTTCCGGGCGCATCAGATCATCTTCACGCGTATGCTTGTTCATTTTGTTCAACTCCGTTTTGCGGCCTCAAGCCATGTAACCCTTGTAGGTAAGAAAAGCGCCGAGCGCGGTATTAAGTATGGCGATGACGGCCAGCATCTTCTTGCGTCCCATCATCTTCTTTCCCATCTCGATGGCGAACATCGGGAACGCCATGCGCATGACGCCCCCGGCAATCCCGATCCAGCCGAAAATGGTGATAATCACTCTCCAGTCCGCCACCCAATGATTGTGGAAGATTACGAGTGTAAGCCCCATAACCAGTGTCATGACCCCGGCGATAAAGATCAGAGCCGGACTTTTGATAAAATCCTCGAAGATCGCCACGATCTGCTTGGAGTTCAGCAGACCTGCAACCGCGGCCACGAGCATCACGGGTCCGATATATTTCGCAATCAGAATAGATGTGCTCATCGGCTCATTTCCCTGCACTGACGCGCATTCGTTCTTGTTCGCAAGTGTATTCTCTTCTGCTTTTTTGCAATCCGGTTCAGGCAATGAAGCCCTTGTACGTCAAAAATGCGCCCATGAGGCCGTTCAGCAGCGCGGCGGAGCGGACAATCATTTTGGTATCCAGCATCCAGTCGCCGAGCTTTTTAACCTTTGTGGGAACGGTCATGCGGAACACCCCCGATACAATGGCGATACAGCCGAACAGGGTGATGACGATCCGCCAGTCCGTCGTCCAGATATTGTGAAAAGTGATGATCGCAATTCCCATTGTCAGCGTCAGCACGCCGGCAAGATAAATCAGAGCGGGGCTGTTCATAAAATCCTCGCCGACGGCGCGGATGGCTTTCCTGTCCAGCAGCATTGACATCGCGGCGACCAGCATCACCGGGCCGATAAAGCGTGCGAACATTATCGAAGTGGTCATTCCTGCCGCTCTGCCGCTCTTTTTTCAAAGGCGCAATCTCGGCCCGAAGGCTAAGAAATACGCACCTGTAGAAATCCTTAGGACGTGTGGCGGGGGAAATAAATACGGTTCCTATCCCTACGCCGGCATGACCCGGATCAGGTTCGAAGAGTGCTCAGGCTCACAGCCTGATCTCAGCCGGTATTCTCCGGCGCCCCTGGGAACATGTGCCGCTAATGTGCGGCGAATGGCGCATGATTGCAAGAGCGCTCATGGAAGCAGTGGATATGCCGCTCACAAATATTTGCTGAATGAACCCGCATCTCAAAATGAACCCATACGTAACTGATAACAGAAGCGCGTATGACAAGGAGCCAGCCCATGCCTCGATTGAGCGCCATAATTGCCGCCATGTACGTGGCCCTCGCATTGTCCATTGCATCAGGGGCGCCAGCGGCAACCGCATCCCCCGCCTCGCAGACGGAAATTCATGCCCTTGAGTTGCTCAGCCCGCTTGAGTCCAAGCGTCTGGCCGCCCTCAACTGGTTCAGGGCGCGCGGCAATAAAGATGCAATCCCAGCGCTCATCCAGACTTTACGCTTTGAGAAAAACAACCGGCGCGAAGTCCTTGAGGCGCTGGCGGAGCTCGCGGGCGAAGAGCCCGGACGATCATGGAACGCCTGGATGCTGTGGCAGGAGAACAATGCGCAGGTGAAACCCTTCGCCAGTTACGCCGCCTTTAAGGCCGCGCTCTATGCCAAGCTCGACCCGTTCTTCACGCTCTTTCTGCATAGGGATGTGAAACACGAAATCCGTCTGGAGGAAATCGTGTGGGGCGGCGTCGTGAAGGACGGCATTCCCGCGCTCACAAACCCTGAACTCGTGCCCGCAGCCAAGGCCAAATATCTCACCGAAGATGAGCTTGTGTTCGGCGTCTCCATCAATGGCGATACGCGCGCCTATCCGCTACGCATGCTCGACTGGCATGAGATGTTCAACGACGTGATTGGCGGCGTGCCGGTTTCCCTCGCCTACTGCACGCTTTGCGGTTCAGGCATTTTGTTCGAAACCTCGATTGAGGGCCGCGACAAACCTTTCGTGTTCGGGTCTTCAGGTTTTCTCTACCGCTCAAACAAGCTGATGTATGACACCCAAACCCATTCCCTGTGGAACCAGTTTACCGGCAGGCCCGTCGTGGGTGAGCTGACAGGTTCAGGCATCGAGCTCAAAACCCGCCCCGTCGCCATCACCAGATGGACCGATTGGCTGAAAAGCAATCCCGATACCAAAGTGCTTTCCCTCGATACCGGGTTTAATCGCGACTACACACCCGGCAAACCCTATGCGCGCTATTTCAACAGCCCCGATCTGATGTTCCCGGCGCTGGTGGATGAAACCAGGCTGAAAGCAAAAGACTATGTGTTTGCCTTGAGAAGTTCAGGCATGAACAAGGCTTGGCCCTTGTCGCTGTTTGAAAAAACCCCGGTCATCAATGACACCGCCGGCGTCCTGTCCCTCACCCTGGTCGGCAATGCCAATACGCGGACCGTGCGGGCCTATCGCACCAATGGTGAAAGCTTCGCAAAGACCGCCAGCGGCGATACGCTCTCACTTGATGGCAAGAGCTGGAAAGTCACCGAAGACGCGCTCATCGGACCGGGAGACAAAAAGTTACACCGCCTGCCCGGCCACATCGCCTATTGGTTTGCCTGGAGCGGCTATCTCGGCAAGGACGGCGAAGTCGGAAGCGCGAAATAAACCTGCGCGAGCAAAAAATCCGTCAGTGACTCACATGCCTTCCTCAACCAGATCCGTATGGGCAGGCTTGCCGGCCACCCCCTTGTAGAGAACGCTCTGGCGCAACACCAAGATGCGCTCATGCTCGGCGAGCGCCGCTTCATCCATGTCGGCATTGGGCGGTGTTTCGTGAAGAAAATAGCCATATTTGTCTTCGCCGCGCACAAGCCAGGCGCTGTCCTGCTCGGCCATTTCCTGCTTCACATGCGGCGCGATATAGCGCACGGCCACGCCGATGCGGCGGTCATCGGACTGATTTGGCGAAGACCCATGAACAAGGCGCACATGATGCAGTGAAATCTCGCCGGGCTGGAGCGGCATGAAGACGCCGTCTTCCTCGTTGATCTCGACGGCGATCTCCTGCCCCCGCGTCAGCAGATTGTTCTTGTCCAGTGTGTCTGTGTGTTCCTGCAATTCCATGGTGTGCGTTCCCGGCACAACCTTCATGCAGCCCGACAGCTCGGTGGCGGGAGAGAGCGCTATCCACGCCGTCACCACGTCAGGTTCTGAGAGGCCCCAATAGGTGCCGTCCTGATGCCAGGTCACAAAGCCCGGGTCATGGGCGTCCTTGATGAACAGCGACTGTCCCCAGCAGAAAATATCCGGCCCCAGCACGTCCTCCACCGCATCCAGAATTTTGGGATGGCGCACCAGGTCCGCCGCCCAGGTCTGCAGCAGGTAAAGCTTCTGCCCCTTGGAATATTCATACCAGCCGCCATTAGCCTCTTCGTAAGCCTCGAAGCGTTTACGGAAGCGGCCCGCATCGCTCTCGTCCATCACCCGGACAGGGCACACATAGCCTTGCGCTTTATATTGCTCCGCCTGGGGCTCGCTCAGGATTTTCGGCATTGGGGACGTTCCCTCTCGTTCGGTGTACTTTTGAAAAATTCTAGCACGGGAGGGGTGGAGTGCAATCGGTGTGAATCAAGCCTGGCCGCAGGGCGTGCCCAGCAGACTTCCGCTTATTCCTTGAAAGCGGCCA
>CAYOEI010000353.1:0-3675 GCA_964402825.1 uncultured Hyphomicrobiaceae bacterium | reverse complement strand
GTTGATCAGCGCATGTCCGATCTATCCGTCGTGAGCGTGGGGATTGACATCATCGCCTTTTACAAACGCCTCTATGCCCTGAAATTCATTCGATAAAACGATCAAGAGTTTACATGAGCCACGTCCTGACATTGATCGCCGGCGCGCCAGCCCAACCCCTTGATGCAGCCTGCATCGCGCAAGCGCGCGCTGTGCTGCCGGCGCCCGGTGAGACCAAATGGCTGTCTGAAGGAGAGGCTTGCGACATCGCTTTTACGCTGGTGGAATTGAATGAAATCACAGCCATCCGGGACCGTATCCGCGAAGCGCTTAAGGGCGCGGCAATCGATGTGGTGTGTCAACAGAGGCAGAGCAGACGCAAGCGCCTGCTTGTCGCCGATATGGATTCAACGCTGATTGGCCAGGAGTGTATCGACGAAATCGCGGACTATGTCGGCCTTAGACCTAAAATCTCTGAAATTACCGAGCGTGCGATGCGTGGCGAACTCGAATTCGAACCGGCGTTGCGTGAGCGTGTCGGGCTGCTCAAGGGGGTGGATGAAAAAGCCCTCCAAACCTTATTCGACGAGCAGATAACGCTGAACCCGGGCGCCCGCACCCTTGCCCGCACGATGAGCGCTCATGGAGCCCGCTCGGTCATTGTTTCAGGCGGTTTTACATTCTTCACAGAACGTGTTGCTGAAATCTCCGGATTCGATGCCTATCAAGCCAATACCCTGGAGATTGAGGGAGGAAAACTCACAGGCCGGGTCATTGAACCGATCCTGGGACAGCAAGCCAAGCTGGATGCATTACGCCACTATCGAAAGATCATGGAACTCGATCATATCGATACGCTGTGCGTAGGAGACGGCGCCAATGATCTCGCCATGCTGAGTGAAGCGGGTCTCGGGGTCGCCTACCACGCAAAACCCATGGTCGCGGCCAAAGCACATGCGCGTGTGAACCACGGCGATCTGACGGCACTGCTGTTCGCGCAGGGCTATGCCCGGGATGAATTCGTGGAGGACTAGCGCAAAAATTACTTGTCCTGGACCGATACGGCTATGAAACGCAACTCGCCTTTCGCATCGGAGATTAAAAGCAAAACCGAATTGCGTTTTGATTTCTTCGCGGCTTCGATCTGAGATTTGACCTCATTGGGCGCTTTGACCTTCATCCCCTTGACTTCGACGATCACATTGCCCGCCGCAATGTTCTTGGTCGCGGCATCGCTGTCAGGGTCAACATCGATAATGACGACGCCTTCGACCTCATCTCCGATCTTGTATTTGGTTCTCATCTCGCCGGACATCGGTACGATTGTGAGGCCAAGCAAAGACGTTTTTTCTTGTTCTTCTACCGTCTTCTTTTCCTCCCCATTGTCCTTTTTTTCCTGCTTCTCCGGCAGCCGGCCAATGGTAATCTGAACGGTCTTTTTGAGATCGTTGCGCAGGATAACCACATCGATGGTTCTGCCGATTGCCGTCCGGGCGACCAGACGCGGCAGGGCGCGCATGCTCTTTACGGGCGTACCGTCGAATGACAGCACCACATCACCGACCTGAAGTCCCGCCTCTGCCGCCGGGCTATCGGGCGTGACCGTCGCGACCAGAGCACCGGAGGGGTTTTCCATACCCATACTTTCGGCGATGGAATCGGTGACCGTCTGAATGCGCACGCCGAGCCAGCCGCGCCGCGTCTCACCATATTTGCGCAGCTGATCAATGACATGAACGGCCGTTTTGGCCGGTACGGCAAAGCCAATACCTATCGACCCGCCCGAAGGAGAAATGATCGCCGTGTTCACGCCAATTACCTTGCCTTCCATATTGAAAAGCGGACCGCCTGAATTGCCCCGGTTGATTGCCGCATCGGTCTGAATGAATTCGTCATAAGGGCCTGAATTGATATCCCGCTTCATGGCGGAGATAATCCCGAGCGTTACAGAACCGCCCAGCCCGAACGGGTTGCCGATCGCCATAACCCAGTCACCCACCCGCATCTTGTTGGAATCGCCGAATTCGAGCGCCGGCAGCGGCTTTTCAGGCTTGACCCGAAGCAAGGCGAGATCGGTCTTGGCGTCGGTTCCCACAACCTCTTCGACCTTGAGCTTGGTGTCATCGCTGAGGATTATGAAAATTTCGTCGGCCTTATCGATAACGTGATTGTTGGTGATGATGAGGCCACTTGAATCAATAACGAAGCCAGACCCCAGGGAATTCACCTTGCGCGGCCGGTTTGGCTTCTGCTGGCGATTGAAGAAGTCTTCGAAAAAGTCTTCGAACGGGGAGCCCTTGGGAACGCGTGGAAGCGGGATGCCCTGCGTCCCCTTTACCGTTTGGCTCGTTGAGATATTTACGACGGCGCCCTGAAGCTTTTCGGCCAGATCCGCAACTGACTTCGGCCCCCGATACTGCGACCATGCCGGGGCGGCCATCATGGAAAACAGGACCATTATAATGACGGCAGTAAAGCATGCAGCCGCATAAAGACGCCGAATATCCTGCACAGGAGCCGCTTTGACTGCATTCGCCATCCTGTACATTTTATTGCTTTTCATAGCCCAATTCTCCGACATTTTTAACTGGACTGGTCATCAGCGCCGGCGAAACGCCTCTGAGGACCATAGACCTTACCCTCTTACCAGCCACACGATCGCTACGCCCACGGCAACAGCCGTTGCGCCGGCAGTCCTCAAACTTGTTTCCGGCATCTTCGAGGCGGCATCCAGCATCCGCCTGCCGAAACCCGGCGCCAATGCCCACAGCAAGCCTTCGATGACCAGAACAAGACCGATGGCAACCAGTAAATCACTCATTACTGACCGGGTTTTTTGTCTTTCAGGCCGCCGTATGGATCTTTGAGATAGCGGAAGAATTCACTATCGGGCGTCAGGACAAGCGTCGTACCATCCCCTTTAAGGCTTTTGGGATAGGCCTGCATCGACCGGTAAAACGTAAAGAATTCCGGATCGCGCGTAAACGCATCGGCAAAAATCTTGTTGCGCTCGGCATCCCCCTTACCGCGGATAATTTCCGATTCCCGTTGGGCCTTGGAAACCATCTCCACGGCCTCGCGTTCAGCCTCGGCGCGAATACGCCGGCGCGCCGTATCACCAATGGCGCGCAGCTGCGCGGCCTCGGCGAAACGTTCCGCGTTCATCCGGTCATAGGTGTCCTTGAGCACGTCCTGCATCAGATCCGTGCGCCGGATACGGACATCGACGATATCCACCCCAAGCGACAAAGCCTCACCACGCACCTGATCGCGGATTTCCGTCATCATGGCCGCGCGATCCTTCGACAATGCAGAGGCGAAGCTGCGCTTGCCATAAGTCTGGCGCAAGGCGGAGTCCAGGCGGGTTTCCAAGCGGTCACGCACCTGATTGAGGTTGGCTTGCGCCGTCTCCCTGAACCTTTGCGGATCGATGATTTTGAGCATGATGATGGCATCGACATTGTACCGCCGCCCATCAATGACCTGAATGCTCTTATCCAGGCTTTCGAAGAACAAAAGCCTGTCTTCGACATAGACAAGTTCCTCAACAATGGGCGTTTTGAAGTAGAGACCAGGCTGGTCTACCGTCCGCTGGATTTGACCCAACCGGATCACCAGCACCTTCTCGCGTTCATTGACGATGAAAACCGACGAGTAAACAATAAAGGTGACAACCGCCAGACCGACCAGGAGAGC
>CAYOEI010000352.1:0-2683 GCA_964402825.1 uncultured Hyphomicrobiaceae bacterium | reverse complement strand
ATTCAAAGGTGGGAAATTTAGGACCGAAGAGAGTTCGTGCGAGTGTGCTTTTTGGTTTGCAGATCGTCTGCCAACCCATTGATGTGTAACAACCCATTTTTTGCCTGGTTTGTAGAAAAACCCAACAAAATCAAGGAATGGCCCCAGCCTACGAATCTGGGGGTCGGGGGTTCGAATCCTCCCTGGCGCGCCAATCTTTTCAAGGGGTTAGGTTTTTGGGTGGTGGCCATTTTAGGCCATTAATAAAGAGCCTATAGAGAGCCTAAGAAACCTCGACCCCCAGACATTCAGTCTCGTGCTCCTGGTGGTTCATATTCAATGGACGCTCTGACATGACCAATTACTCCCGCCCAGAAAAACCCTAGATGACAGCAATCTCCATCGCAGGCCCCGCGTTGTCATTGATCTCGATCAAACCGGAGACTGAGGCAATCGTCCGGCTTCATCCAGGTTGGTGGCGCTAAATTTCGGGTTGGACTATGCCCGCACGCTCAGGCGATTGCGTTCCCGCGGCGAAGTGCTGGATATCCTGTAGCCGGTCTTGCGCGAGACGCCGAACTGACGGCATACATCCGTCATCGCCTCGCCATCCAGCAGATGGGCGATAAAGCGCAGGCGTTCTTCCATAACCGAACTCTCTTTCTTTGGGCTCCGCACCTCCCGCCTGAAAATGGCAAAAAGTGTATCCCATGTGTCCGGTACGAAATGTCACCTATCTCTCGGGCCGCTCAAGCATTGGCCGCCCTCTCTTTTAAAAACCAGGCTGATACTTTGTTCGAACGGGCGCAGCCCTCAGTTTTTCAGTTTATTCCTGATTTTCAGAAGCGTTAGCAATCGCTCATCGCGCCGTTTTGCCAATTCGGCGATTGTCTTGCCGCTTGCCATCTCCTGAACGCTCTCGATTATTTTCCGGCGAAACGCATCATCGAGCTGCGGTGTCGGCATATCCTTCCAGCGTTCTTCCTGTATGGGTTGCAGATGATCGAAATAGTGGGCGATCCCGCCTTCGCCACCGCCTAAATGATACATCTCGTAGGGGCCAAGAAATGGCCAGCGTATGCCCGGACCCGCCGTGATCGCCCTGTCGATGTCAGCAGGGTCGGCGAGCCCCTGCTGAAACAGGGAAACAGCCTCGCGCCAGACAGCGGAATTTATCCGGTTGATTAAATGGCCGATCGCCTCTTTTTTGAGGACCACAGTCTCCTTGCCGATAGAGCGATAAAAAGCAACGGCGCGCCGAACGGCATCGGCGTCCGGCGCGGGACCAACTATTTCAACCAACGGTATCAGATGCGGCGGATTGAAGGGGTGGCCGACGATGACACGCTCGCGCGACTTGCACTGCGCGACAATTTTGCTTCGCAGCAGCGCTGAAGTTGAAGATGCGATGATCGCATGCGCGGGCGCTGCGGCATCAAGTTCGGCAAGCAGTGCAACTTTGATCTCCTCGCGTTCGGGTCCATTTTCCTGCACAAAATCGGCGCCGGAAACTGCTTCGCCCGCGTCAACCGTGAAGGTGAGAGCGCCTGATCCCTCAAGCCCCAGAGAACGCAGATCAGACATGGCTTTTTCAACAAATTCCCGCAGCCGTTTTTCAGCGCCAGGCGCCGGATCACTTGCAACAACAGACAACCCGTTGGCCAGAAACAGCGCGCTCCAGCTTGCGCCAATAACACCGGCGCCGATAACGGCCACGGTCCGGATTGGCTTTGATGCTATCTGTGTCACTAAGTTTTGCCTCCTGATAATGCCCTAAAAAAAAGTCAGATTGCGTCAATCTGTGTAATCCAGAATCACGATTAAGATGCTAGAAGAGTACATAACCCCGACCAAATTTCCCTCAGCGATGATACTTCATGTGGTCCCCGGAAATCCTGATTTTTGTATTTGCCGTGTTTCTGCTCGGGGGTGCGGTTAAGGGCCTCGTCGGTCTCGGCTTTCCGATTGTCGTTCTTGCCAGCCTCGCGGCGACCCTTGGCCTGAAAGAAGCGATGGCGTTGCTGATCGAGCCCGGGGTGGTCCTCAATATCTGGCAAGCCCTGGCAGGCGGCGCATTCGTCACCATTTTCCGGCGCATCTGGACCTTGCTTGCGGCCTCGGTCATTGGCATCTGGGCCGGCGTCCACATCCTTGCGACCGCCGATACCAGACTTCTGACTGGCATACTCGGAACCTTGCTGTTCATCTATGCCGCGATCAGCCTGGCCCGGCCGCAAATAGCACAGCCCGCCGGGAAGGAGAGATGGCTTTCGCCGCTCATGGGCGCCGCGGGCGGTTTTATGTTCGGGTTGACCGGGTCCTATATGGTTCCTGGTGTCCTGTATATTCAGGCGCTGGGGTTATCGCGCGATATGTTTGTGCAGGCTCTTGGCATCACATTCTGCCTGATCATGGTGGCGCTCGGGCTGTTCATGTCGAGTAATGGCGTGCTGCCCATGGAAATACTGTTGCTTTCGGCCGGAGGGCTTGTGCCGACTTCAATGGGAATGATGCTGGGGCAGCGGTTCCGACACAGATTACCGGAGGACAAATTCCGCAAGGTCTTCTTTGTCGCCCTGTGCTGCGCCGGTCTGTATATGATTGTACGCGTTGTTCTCTAACGGCGGCGCAGCTAGGTACGCCCTTCGAACCATCGGGTTGGTTCCATCATCTGCTCGACCCGCGCACGGGACATTGCGCCAGT
>CAYOEI010000351.1:0-5518 GCA_964402825.1 uncultured Hyphomicrobiaceae bacterium | reverse complement strand
GCCGCAACCTGATTCTCCGACAAGGCTGAATGTTTGCCCTGGCTCTATCTTAAAGGAAACACCGTCTACCGCTTTCAATATCTGACGGGGAAGCCGCTCGATCACTCTGGCCAGCAACGGCTTGGACACATCGAAATATTTCGCCAGATTTTCCACTTCCAGCATGGGAGGGGGAAGGGAAGGGGCCTGTATCGTTTTTTTAGGCACCGGCCTTCTCCTTCGAACCAGTTTTTTCTTTCGTGTAATGCCAGCAAGCCGCATCGGTTTTACCGGCATGCATGAGGTCCGGGCGATCGGTGAAACAGCGCTTTATCACTTTTGTACAGCGTGGATTGAACGAGCAACCTTCGGGAATATCGGTAAGGCGCGGCATCGATCCTTCAATTTGCGTCAGACGCTCCACGTCATGCCCGACCATGGGAATCGCTCCCATAAGGCCGACGGTATAGGGGTGTTTGGGTTGCTTGATGACATTTTTCACCGGCCCGACCTCGGCAATGCGCCCGGCATACATGACCGCAACCCGGTCAGCCGTTTCCGCTATCACGCCCATATCGTGGGTAATCAGCATGATTGCGGTCTTGTGTTCGCGGCAAAGCTTTTTCAGCAGGGCGATGATCTGTGCCTGAATAGAGACATCAAGCGCGGTTGTCGGTTCATCGGCAATGATCAGCCGCGGGTTTGCACACAAAGCGAGCGAAATGACGACGCGCTGGCGCATGCCGCCGGAAAACTCATGCGGATAAGAACCAATGCGCCGCCCGGCGGCCGGTATGCCGACTTCAGTGAGAAGTTCTACGGCGCGGTCGAGTGCTTGTTTGTCGGTAAGATCGGTATGAACCTGGATGGTCTCAACGAGCTGATGGCCAACCGTATAGAGTGGATTGAGAGAGGTGAGCGGGTCCTGGAAAATAGCGCCGATTTTCTTGCCCCTGATGCGGCGCATTTCGTCATAAGGAAGAGTGTCGATGCGCTGGCCATCAAGGCGTATCTGGCCTGCGGCAATCCGGCCAGGGGGCTCCAGCAAGCCAATGATCGAAGCGCCGGTCAGGGATTTGCCGGCACCGGACTCCCCCACAACCCCGAGCACTTCACCCTCATTGATATGAAACGAAACATCGTCAATCGCGAGGAGTGTGCCGCGCCTGGTGGGAAATTCTACGCGAAGATTTTCAACTTCCAGCAGCGCCATTCAACCCCTCATCTGAGCTTCGGGTTGAGGGCGTCGCGCAGCCAGTCACCCAGTAAATTGACGGCGAGCACCAGCATGACGAGTGCAAGTGAGGGAAAAAGGGTAATCCACCACTCACCGGAGAACAGAAAATTGTTGCCGACGCGTATCAGCGTACCGAGCGAGGGCTGGGTCGGCGGTACGCCCACGCCCAGGAAAGAGAGCGTCGCTTCAGTGATGACGGCGAGCGCCAGCCCGATGGTGGCAAGCACAAGCACCGGACCCAATACATTGGGGAGCACATGGCGCAGCATGATCTTGATTGGGCGCACGCCGATCACCCGTGCCGCCGATACATATTCCTTGTTGCGCTCGACCAGCGTCGCACCGCGGGTCACGCGCGTATAACGCGGCCAGTCAGAAATCCCGATGGCGAGAATCAGGACATATATTGCCATCACATCGCGCATATGAACGGGCACGAGGATACGGGCTACGCCATCGATCATCAGAGCGACAAGGATTGCGGGAATTGTGAGTTGCACATCCGCCATGCGCATGATGGCGGTATCAACCCAGCCGCCAATATATCCAGCCAGCAATCCGAGCCCGACCCCGAGCACCATCGAAAATATCACGGCCGAAAACCCGACGATCAAAGAGACCCTGGAGCCGAATATGATCGTCGATAAAATATCACGGCCCTGATCATCGGTCCCGAGCAGAAACTTCGTTGAACCCCCTTCCGTCCATGCCGGCGGCGTGAACGCATCCATTAAATCAAGCGTCGCAGGATCGAACGGATTATAAGGCGCAACCCAGGGGGCGAAACCGGCGGAAAGAAAGTAGACAGCCGTTACGATGGCCGAGAGCATCACGACCGGCGATTGGCGGAAAGAGTAAAAAATATCGCTGTCAATAATCCGGTGAAGCAAGCTTTCCGGCCGTGAAACGCCGAGGGGGTTATCTGACATCTTGTCATTCCCCGCCGCTGGCTGAAACGATTCGATCAACGCGCAAACGCGGATCGACAACGAAATAAAGTATATCGACGAGCAGGTTGATCATGACAAAAATCACCGCGACCAGCACCAGATAGGCCGCCATGACCGGGATATCGGCAAACCCGACCGCCTGAATGAATAAAAAGCCCATGCCCGGCCATTGGAACACCGTCTCGGTGATGATCGAGAAGGCGATCAGCGACCCCACATTGATGCCAATGATGGTGATGACAGGCACCAGCGTATTCTTGAAGGCATGGCCAAAATTGACCATTCTGTTCGACAATCCGCGCGCCCGGGCGAATTTGATATAGTCGGTGCGCATCACTTCCAGCATTTCAGAGCGCACCAGCCGCAGGATCAGCGTCATCTGGAACAAGGCGAGCGTAACCGAAGGCATGATAATAGCTTTCCATCCCGAGACGGTCAGAAAACCCGTGGACCACCAGCCAATTTGCGTTGCCTCTCCCCGCCCGAAGGAGGGCAGCACGCCAAGGATGACCGAGAATAAATAGATCAACAGAATACCAATAACGAATGTGGGCAACGAAACGCCTACGAGGGATAAAGTCAAAATGACCCGGCTGCTGATGGCGTTGCGCCTGATCCCTGTGTAAATGCCCAGGGGCACACCAAGCAGGATCGATAAGAGCGCCGACATTCCCACCAATTCGAGGGTGGCGGGCATGCGCTCCGCAATGAGCGTCGCGACGGGGCGCTGAAGGCGATAGGAAATGCCGAACTCACCCTGTACCGCATTAACCATAAATCTTCCGAACTGAACAATGAATGGATCATTGAGGCCGAGGTTGTCGCGCATGGCCACGCGTTCCTCATATGATGCTTCCTGCCCAACCATGTTGTCGACGGGATCGCCAACGAAATTGAACAGCATGAATGAAACCAGCGCCACCACGACCATAACGCCGATGGCCTGCAGGACGCGTTGTATGATGTAGGCAGTCATTCTTGTTTTCCCGCAACTGCGAAGGTTTCCCGGGCGCAAGACATTCCAGCGCCCGGGAGTTTGATCAAATGATCGGTGTTCGTCCTACTTCTTGAACTTGGTGTAGATGAAACGCACGCCGTCATCCGCAACAATCGGAATATCGATCTTGTCGCTCATGGCCCACACGATCACCTGGTGGTGCAACGGCAGATAGGTGACGTCTTCACGCAGCGTCTTCCAGATCTGTGCGATCATCTTGTCACGCTTGGGAAAATCGACTTCCTTTTCGATTTTCGCAATCAGTGCGTTGACTTCATCGCTTTTGAAGCCCGTACCGTTCCAACCCTTGTCAGCGCTCTTGACCAGGTAGTTGAACACATAGTGGGAATCGAGTGTCGAAACACCCCAGCCCAGCATGTAGAAGTCGGTTTCCCGGTTCTTGATTTTCGGAAAATGGATCGTTTTCGGAATCGCCGAAAGCGTCACTTTGATACCGATCTTGGCCAGCATACCGACGACAGCCTGACAAATGCCTTCATCATTGATGTAGCGGTTGTTGGGGCAGTCGAGCTGTATGGTGAAACCATCGGCATAACCAGCAGCCGCAAGAAGCTTCTTAGAAGCGGCCGGATCAAAATCCCGGCGCTTGTTGAGCGCTTTTGTATAGCCATGCACGGCCGGCGGCGTAATCAAACCGGCGGGAACGGAATAACCGCGCATCACCTTCTTCTTGATCGCCTCGATATTGATCGCCTGATACATGGCCTGGCGGACACGTTGATCAGCGAGCGGGTTTTTGCCCTTCACGTTTGATGAAAGCAGCTCTTTCACGCCCTGGTTCATGCCCAGGAAGATCGTACGAACTTGTGCAGTCTGCTTGAGGTGCAGGCCCGGCGTGTTTTTGATCCGGTTGAGATCCTGCAGCGGCGGGTCGAGAATGAAGTCAACTTCACCTGACAAAAGCGCCGCGACGCGGGTCGCCTGGTTGGCGATCGGCGTATAGATGATTTCATCAACCTCATGCGGGTATTTCTTGAGACCCCACCAATTTTCGTTTTTCACCAGAATGGTTTTCACATCCGGCTCACGCAGCTTCAGGATGAACGGACCGGTGCCCATTGCATGGCGCACGGCGTAGGTTTCTTCCTTGCCGGCACGGTCCTGCGGCCTGGTGACCTTGTTTTTCTCCGACCATGCCTTCGACATGATGAAGACGTTGGTCAGCTGGTTGGTGAGAATGGGGTTCGGTTCTTTAGTGATGATCTGCACTGTGTGCGCGTCGATGACCTTCACTTCTTTAATGCTGCTGATGTCCCCCTTCAGATCGGACGTCGGTGACAAGGCGCGTTCGATTGAGAACTTGACGTCTTCAGCGGTGAAGTCTGATCCATCGTGAAACTTGACGCCCTTGCGAAGCGCGAATTCCCAGGTTGTCGGGTTGATCAGCTTGAAGCCGGTCGCAAGCCACGGCGTGTTCTTCATGTCCTTATCATTGTAGTAGAGGACATCGTAAATTTTGCGCGAGGCTGAATGGGTTGGAGACTCATTCGCTGCATGCGGGTCAGATGTCAGAGCATCGCCCTGGCTGGCCCAGCGAATGGTATTCTTGGCCAAAGCGGGGTTAACAGAAAACGCGACAGCGCCGGCTATCAGCACGCCACTAAACAATTTTTGTAGATTCATCGGCTTGATCCTCCCTTATGATCACAGTCGAAACAGGTCACTTTTTTTATTGGATCGTATGATCGCAATCCGATTACCGTAATTATATCACGATCACCACGCAAGCTTGCTATTGAGATGTATGCGGCATATTCGGAGCTTCAGGTCGGCACTGCCTGGTTTACATCAGGCAAACCCCGCTCAAGGGTCAGGACTCATTAATGGCATCCATTGTGCGTGATGGATTTTGCCTCTGAGCAGACAGAAAGGCGCAGATAACCTGCCCGGTTTTCAAGCCTTTCTAACGCATTCAGGGGCAAAATCCACCTCGCCCGAAGGGTTTGGCCGGGAGGGCCCGCCTCCTGCCAAACAATGCTCGAAAAGGCAAATAGCCTGTTCTTGCGCTTGTTTGCCAGTATTCGAACCCTCCCGGCCAAACACAATTGCATGTCATTAATGAGTCCTGACCCTAGGTCATGGAACGAAGATTACGGTTGCAATATTTCCTCAACGAGCTCCTGAACCGACAGGGCTTCCCTGAATGTCGGCATGTTATTCACGCGCCCTTCCAGGAGGGCCCGAAAATTATCGAGCATGCGGCGATAGCCTTCCTGGCGCGGGTCCTCGATATGGGTGAGGGCTTCTCGCCACGCTCCGCCATCGCTGGAACGCACGCGGTTCCAGTCATAAAGCCGGTAAGAGCGCCGCGATCCCCAGATTGTGAATTCAACC
>CAYOEI010000350.1:0-6082 GCA_964402825.1 uncultured Hyphomicrobiaceae bacterium | reverse complement strand
CTGGTTAAATCCGGACATGGCGATCCTTGTTAATCACACTTCCTCACAGAAAATAGAGAAGCGTGATGCGCGGATACAGCAATTCATCCGATGGCGGCACTGGTCAAGTGCGCAGGGCTGTATTGCGCTCTTGGCATGGGTGTTGGAACGGCCCTTGCGGTGCCTATTTTTAGGCTTACTGGCCCCGGGTCTTCTCGCGGATGGAAGCCCACTTTGAATCGTCCCATTCCTGCATTTCGCGAACTGCGGCGCCATTCATGCCCTGGAGGCTCTTGCCACCGTCAATCACCACCACCTCGCCATTGATATACTCCGCCTGATCGCAGACGAGATATGCCGCAAGGTCAGCGAGTTCGGAATGATTTCCGATGCGGCGCAGGGGAATGTCATTTTCATATGGAAATTTATCAAGATCATCCGGCCGCAGGCGCGAACCGGCGCCCAGTGTTGGAAATGGGCCCGGTGCAATTGCGACTGTACGAATGCCTTTTGGTCCCCACTCGACGGCAAGGCTCCGCGTCATGGATGCGACACCCGCCTTCGCCATCGCAGATGGCACCTGGAAGGGAGCGCCATAGAGCGCCGAGGTGGTGAGTATACTCAGGATTACGCCTTTATGTTTTGCGTCGATCCAGCGGCTGCCGCACGCCACCGCACAATAAGCTGAACCGTGCAGGACAATCCCAAGGATTGAGTCTATCGCGCGGTGAGACAATTTTTGCGTTGGGGCGATGAAGTTACCCGCGGCATTGTTCACCAGAATGTCGAGAGGCCGTTCTGACCAGATATCAGACATCATCGTCTCGACCGCATCAGGGTCACGAACATCGCACTGATGAATGGTTACCTTTCCCCCGGTGTCATGCTCGAGCTCTTCCTTGGTTTCTTGAAGCTTTTCTCTTCGACGGCCGCAAATAATGAGCTCGGCGCCCAGTTCGAGATAACGCCGGCCGATGTTTTTCCCGATCCCGGTTCCGCCGCCTGTTATCAGGATGCGTTTCTTTTTCAGCAGATCATTTTTAAACATTATTCCACCCCGTTGCACGGCTGTATCCCGGCAAACCGCTTATAAAAAGCCTCATCCGGTTGTCCTAAATCCCAGTTGGCAGGAAGAGCTTATGCACTTATTTTTTTATGCCGCCAAGGAAGGGCAGCCGCAGGCGCATACCCGAATATGCATCATTGTCCTGGTCTTCAAACACACGATTAGGGTCTTGCTCATATCCCCCCTGGAAACGTCCGATATCCAGGTCCCAAGCCTTTTTCTGGCCAACAGTCTTTGAGCGATACGTTTTTTGCTTGATGTCGAGACCCTTGAGTTGCGCATCGGGCTCAATGAGGAACTCTGAAGGCAGCTGAATGGCGGGCGCCGCCCCTGGAGCCGTGTTGTCCGTTAATCCTGGGGCATTTTGCGCCCCAGCGGATGATGTCCACACGCTAAGGGCTGCCATGACTGCGATCAGGCTTAAAAGTGCAGATTTCATGCCTTAATCTCCCGCACTCCAATAAATCCTTAAAAACTCTAGCACGGATTTCATGGGCCTGCCCGTCATGGCGTATCAGGCCCGATGGGTGCATTTACCGATAATAAAGAGTTAAACGCCAGACTTCCATATAGGTTTGGCCCAAGAGATCAGGATCAGTGCCTGCGGGGCCTGTGCCTCCGTGCAAGAGAGGCAGAAATAGGGAGGAGAGCGGACCAACCACTGCAAAGGAGTAATCTGATGTGGAAAGCAGTTCTCGTTCTCTTCATGACTTCGAATACACAACCCATCTCAATGATGGTGGGCCAGTTTCCGCAAACGTTCATGAAGAAATCCCAGTGTCAGGAATTCGTTGCCAAAGCCAGCAGCGATATCAGCGGCACGGTTAAGGTGATCACCAAAAACACCAAGCTTGGCGTCCATGTATTTCATCACGAGATCAGTTGTCTCGAAGACACCGGGGGCCAGCCGGTTTAGGAATCTGACCCTTTGATGGGTGCGGACTGTCACTTTGGAAGAGAATCGCGGTATTCTTGCGTCCATGCAGCAATATCTCGATCTCATGGCGCATGTCCGGCGCACTGGCGTGCGCAAGGAAGACCGCACGGGCACCGGCACGCTGTCCGTGTTCGGTTATCAGATGCGGTTTGACCTCGCCCAAGGCTTTCCACTTCTCACCACCAAGAAGCTGCATCTCAAATCCATCGTCCATGAGCTCCTCTGGATGCTCTCCGGCGATGCCAACATCGCTTATTTGAAGAGCCATGGCGTGGGCATCTGGAATGAGTGGGCGGATGAGAAGGGGGATCTTGGGCCCGTCTATGGCCGCCAATGGCGCTCATGGCCGGCATGGGATGGCAGCCACATTGATCAGGTTACGAAACTCGTGGACGGGCTGAAAACAAATCCCCACTCGCGCAGGCATATCATATCGGCATGGAATGTCGCCGAGCTGGACGATATGGCGCTCAGCCCCTGTCATTGCCTGTTTCAATTCTGGGTGGCGGAGGGGAAGCTCTCCTGTCAACTCTATCAGCGCTCGGCCGATATTTTTCTGGGCGTGCCGTTCAATATTGCGTCCTACGCCCTGCTGACGATGATGCTGGCGCAGGTCACGGAACTGGAACCGGGTGAGTTCATCCACACATTCGGTGACGCCCATCTTTATCGCAATCACCTTGAGCAGGTGGATTTGCAGCTTGCCCGTGAGCCCCGCGCATTGCCGGCTATGGAAATCAACAGGCAAGTACATTCGATTTTCGATTTCGTTTTTGATGACTTCACATTGAGGGACTACGACCCCCATCCGCACATCAAGGCACAGGTGTCGGTTTAGTGCGGGGAGGAGAAGCGCGGATAACTCTGGTGGTCGCGGTGGCCGAGAACAGCGTCATCGGCTGGCAGGGCGGCTTGGCATGGCATCAGTCATCGGATCTGAAATTTTTTCGCAAAGTAACGATGAACAAGCCGCTCATCATGGGTCGTAAGACTTTTGAATCCATTGGCAAGCCGCTGGATGGCCGCGACAACATCGTCATAACCAGAAACACCGCATTTGAAGCGCCTGGTATTCTGGTGGCGGCCAATCTTGAGGACGCGCTTGAGCTGGCTCGCGAGAAGGCGAGGGAACGCGGCGTAGATGAAATTTCGGTTATCGGCGGGGCGCAAATCTATGCACTGGCCTTGCCGCTGGCGGATCGTATTTATTTGTCGAGGATCCATTTAAGCCCGGACGGAGATACGTTTTTTCCGAAATTGGATGAATCGCAATGGCGAGAGACTTCGCGCGAGCGCCATGCCGCCAGCCCCAAAGATAGCGCCGATTACAGTTTCATTGTGTTGGAGCGCATTCATTAGGGCTTGGACCCCAACTTGCCCTTCGACCCCGGTCCTGACAAACTCACCTCAAACAAGCACCAAAAAGCTGGGAGTCCTGGAAACATGAAAACACGTGCAGCGGTTGCAACAGCAGCCGGCAAACCCCTTGAAATAATCGAGGTCGATCTGGAAGGCCCCAAGGAGGGCGAGGTTCTGGTTGAGATCAAGGCGACGGGTGTGTGCCATACGGATGAGTTCACGCGTTCGGGCGCCGACCCGGAAGGATTGTTCCCCTCAATTCTTGGCCATGAAGGGGCTGGTGTTGTCGTCGATGTCGGTAAAGGGGTCTCAGGTCTCAAAAAAGGCGATCACGTTATTCCGCTTTACACGCCTGAATGCCGCACATGCGAATATTGCACGAGCGGGAAAACAAATCTCTGCCAGGCGATCCGCGAGACGCAAGGTCAGGGCGTCATGCCCGATGGGACAAGCCGTTTTTCTGCCGGTGGGGAGAGGCTGTTTCATTATATGGGCACCTCAACCTTCGCCAATCATACGGTCGTGCCGGAAATTGCGCTGGCCAAGGTGCGTGAGGACGCGCCGTTTGAAAAAATTTGCTACATCGGCTGCGGTGTCACGACCGGCCTCGGCGCGGTGATGAATACCGCAAAGGTGCAACCGGGCGATAATGTGGTTGTCTTTGGTCTGGGAGGCATTGGTCTCAACGTCCTGCAAGGCGCGCGAATCGCTGGCGCTGACATGATTGTCGGCGTTGACCTCAATCCGGGCCGCAAGGAGATCGCCGAGAAATTCGGCATGACGCATTTCGTCAATCCTAGCGAGGTCGGGGATGATCTCGTGCCTTATCTGGTGGACCTCACCAAAGGCGGGGCGGATTATTCGTTCGAATGCATTGGCAATGTAGAAGTCATGCGCCAGGCCCTTGAGTGCTGTCACAAGGGTTGGGGCACCTCCATCATCATTGGCGTTGCTCCGGCGGGCGCGGAAATTTCAACCCGGCCGTTTCAGCTGGTAACGGGCCGCAACTGGCGCGGCACGGCGTTTGGCGGCGCAAAAGGGCGCACGGATGTGCCAAAAATCGTGGATTGGTACATGGACGGCAAGATCAATATCGACGATCTCATCACTCATGTGATGCCATTGGATGAGATCAATGAGGCATTTGAGCTGATGCATGCGGGCAAATCGATCCGCTCGGTCATAACATTTTGATGTGATATTACGGAATGTAGAGTTGACCTTGGCTTTGCGTCACGCAAAATAATAAGGTGCGGCATTGGTGAACTGGGGTGCGCATTGCATTGTCAGTCAATCTGGAGTGTCCTATAACCCAATCAGATTTTCCGGCTAACGCTGGAAAGGCGGTATATGAGGCTCTTTTTAGCTTTATGAAGTATGCCGGTTAGCTTTATGAAGTATGCCGGCGGCGTGCCGCATGAGGCGGCACGATAATCAATCGAAAATCAGCAAAGAACAGACAGGACATATAAATATGCCTTGGAGTAATCAAAGCGGTGGCGGCGGCGGCGGCGGTGGCGGTGGCGGACCGTGGGGCCAGGGCCCCTCAAGCGGTGGCGGCGGCGGACCTGCGCCTGATATTGAACAAATGCTTCGCAAGGGCCAGGACCGGCTGAAGCAGGCCTTGCCGGGCGGCGGTGCGAACAAACTCATCTGGGTGGTTGTTCTGCTTGGCCTTGTTGGTGTCTGGCTGGCGAACAGTTTTTACACTGTAGGTCCTGAACAAGAAGGTGTGGTGCTGCGCTTCGGCAAATTTGTCCGCTCAACACCACCGGGGCTGCACTTCATCATCTGGCCGATCGAGACCGTCGAGATGCCGAAGGTGCAGGAAGAAAATCAGCTCAACTTCGGTTTGACTTCACGAGGAGGCTCGCCGGAAGGATTGATGCTGGCTGGTGACCAGAACATCGTCGATATTAAATTCACCGTGCTTTGGAAAATCTCCGACGCGAAGATGTTCCTGTTCAATGTACGCAATCCTGAACGGCTGGTGCGCGTTGTGGCGGAAAGCGCCATGCGTGAGATTGTGGGTCGTACCGATGGCGATCAAATTCGTACACAAGGGCGTCTGGAAGCTCAAAATGCAGTGCTTGCCCTCATCCAGGGAACGCTGGATTCATACGAATCAGGTATTCGCATCAATGGTGTGAAGCTTGAAAAAGCGGACCCGCCTCCGGCTGTTATCGATGCCTTTGAAGAAGTGCAGCGCGCCGAGCAGAACCAGAATAAATTTATTCGTGAAGCTGAAGCATTCCGCAACAAGCTGCTTGGTGAAGCTCGCGGTAAATCGGCAAAAATTGTCGAGGATGCCAAAGCCTACAAAGCGCGGGTCGTCAATGAGGCAGATGGTGAGGCACAGCGATTCATCTCTGTTTACGACGAATATTCCAAGGCCAAGGACGTGACCCGTCAGCGGCTGTTCATCGAAACGCTCGAAGAAGTTTACTCGAATACCAACAAGGTCATCATCGAGCCCAATTCGAGCGGCGGCGGCACGGGAGTGGTTCCATATCTGCCCCTGCCTGAAATCCGCAAGCGAAGCCAGACTAACTCCACATCGAACGCGAGGAGCCAATAATGAACAGCGTAATTAAAGCCGCTCTCCTTGTCGGTCTGGCGGTTGTCACCTTTATTGTTTACTCATCGGTTTTCATCGTAAATGAACGCGAAAAAGTGCTGGTGATCCGGTTGGGTGAAATCCAGCGGACGGTAGACCAGCCTGGTCTCTACTTCAAAACGCC
>CAYOEI010000349.1:0-3984 GCA_964402825.1 uncultured Hyphomicrobiaceae bacterium | reverse complement strand
TGTGAGCAGATGGACCATTATGTCGGTCAGAAGTTTTGAAATCCAGGGGAAAGCCGGCGTTGCCAGAACATCTCAAGGAGTGCACTCAAGCCATCAGCGTCTTGCAACTTCCGCTTTCGGGGGTAAAGCGGACATAAAACGTGGTCATGTCCAATGTCCGCTAATGACCCAAAGCGGACATTGCCACTAGAACCTTAACCGCAGGAAAGCGTCACTCCAGATTGATCGAGAGGCCGCCAAGGGAGAGACTGAGATCCAGGCCAACCTGCTTACCGCGCACCTTGAGCACGACACCACGAGAATTTTTAAGGCTTGCGGTCTTTCCACCGCTGACGAAAGCATAACTTGCCGAGGCAGCGTTGTAAGTGCCCTGGATGTCTGCGGGATTAGTGAGGTTGTAGACCTCGCCATGCAACTGCGCCTTGGATACACCGATCGTGAGGCCGAGGCTGATGCCACCAATATTGAGAGGGTAACTCTGTCCCTGGTAAAACAGTGTGCCGCTCCCACCACCAGCGCCAACAATAAAGCCTGCCTTGAAGACACTGAACTCGATGGTGGCTGATTGCGTTTGTGCTGCTGCAGGTGCGGTGAAAGAAAGTGCTGCAACCAGTGCAAGTGCAACAAAGGAAGTCAAACGATAAGGATTGAACATGGATAACTCCTCAATTTGTAGTTTTTCGTACGACGGCAAGCCTCACACTTGTCAGCTAATTATAGAATGAGATGATATTTCAGATCTGCCGCCATTGGCCACAAAAAAGGTTGTAGCATTTTCAATGTGATCCTTGCTGTGGTTTCTGCTGTTGGCTACTTGCGGAACTCATGCGCCAACGCGCTGAATGTCCGCTTTGGGTCATAAGCAGACATTCCGGCCTGTGCGCTTCCATGCCCGCTTTCGGGGTATGAGCGGACATTCTGTGCACCAGTCTCCAATGTCTGCTTATGACCCAAAGCAGATATCCATGTCTGGAGATCAAAGTCAGAACAGACTAACTTTGTATCTGGTGCAGAAACCAGGGCCGAGTCAAATACAGTGAGGGCTGGAATGCCTCTAACGCCGGAGGAGCAAGCAACTATAGAACGGTTTTCCAACACCTACAGGCTTGGTCAATCGGATTTCATGCTGGAGATCGAGCGATCCGTGTGTGGATGTGACTATGGAGGAACGAGTTGGACAACACGAAGGGAGGCGGACAGGGTCGTTGACATGTTAAATCTGAATCCCGGCCAGCATCTCCTTGACGTTGGGTCCGGCTCCGGTTGGCCAGGTCTTTATTTGGCAAAGCAGACCGGATGTGATGTCACCTTGACCGATTTACCGCTGGAGGGTCTGCGCATTGCCAAGCACAGGGCTGTATCCGACCAACTTCCAGGAGCCTGCCGGATTACGTCGGCTGACGGGGCAGTCTTGCCATTTCGTGACCGTTACTTTGATGCAATCTATCACTCTGATGTCTTGTGTTGCCTTGTCGAGAAACTTGCAGTTCTCAAATTATGCAGACGGGTGGTCAGTGGAGGTGGGAAAATGGTGTTTTCCGTCATATACATTGCACCACATCTCTCTGCTGCTGGTTATGAGCAGGCTAAAGCGGGTGGTCCGCCATTCGTGGAGTCAACAGCATCTTATCTGGATATGCTGCATGAAGCAGATTGAGAAATAGAGAAACAAATCGATCTGACCGCAGATTATCTTGAGTCGACTCGTAGGCACGTTACGGGCCAGGAGGCTTATGCGAACGAAATTGCAGAAGCTTTTGGTAGAGATGAGGCTTCTGAACAGTTGGTCCGTAGACGCGCGACAGTTAGTGCATTGGAGAATGGCCTTCTGCGGCGTGAATTATTTAACGTCTTGCCTGCAAACAAAAATAGCTGAACGAGCGCGCAAGGTAAGTTTGCCTGATTTGGGATCATACCGCGCACCTTCCAGGACATCAAAATTGATAAGACCCTGCAGTCCGTAGATACCGGCGGACTGCGAAGCTTTCGATCGCGCAGTCTTGACTTCAGCCTTTTTAATTTCCTGCTTTTGCTTGACCGCCGCCAGAGCTCCCTCGCCGAATGCCAGGAACTGCTTTTTGGTAATCGTCGCAGTTAAACGGTCGAATTCCGTTCCATCGGGCTTCAGGAAAACAATGGTCGGTATACCCTTGATGGCGTAACGGCCCACCAGGGGGTGGCTCTTCTTGGCATCGACGCTTGCAGCCACCATGATCGCATGTTTTTTCGTCCATGCCTGAACCGCCGCATCACTGAGCGTTTTTTTCATCATAGCCCTGTGCGGCGGAAAAGCCCACGGAGCCAGGAAAACCAGGAGTATTGGTTTTCTCTCGGTCTGGGCCCGCTTTAAAGCCTTTTCAAAACCTGGGGTTGTCGCTAGCTGCTGTGCCGGCACAGGCGTGACCCATGCATGAAGCACGAGAGCAACAACAAGAAATATTAAATAGCTGACGGTTCTGTTGGCGATCATCACTTAACCCAAATCAGGTGTATTTTCAGAATAATACTCCTCAAGGGGATTTGTCTTTAGCAACTGACATCACGAATTTTCGATGTGCAAGTTGAAAGCAATCAGAGGTTTAATTGCGGGAGGTTCATCAACGTTCGCTTTTGACTATAAGCAGACATTGTGAAGGGGGCGGTTCAGCTGATGCTCATCTATGAGTGCGCGGCCTAGTTTTTCATTTTCTTTCTTGCGGCCGCAACCAGTGTATCGGCCTGGGATCGCAGTTGCTCCAGCTCTTTCTTGAGACGGACGTCTTCCGCCTGCAGGCGGCTTTGCTCCTGCAGCAAGGGCTCGCGCTCTGCATTGGGAAGTTTTGGTGACTGCAATTTCTGGCTGACAGCAAAAATCTCGTTGGCGACGTCACTCGAGCGTCTCTCGGTCTGATAGATGCGCTTGCCGAATTCATATCCGGAAAGGAACTGGCCGGCGCTCTGGGCCGGGCAAGCGCCGAGATATTTCTGTCCCAGCGCGCCCTCGCGGTAGCCACGAACTTTTGTGCAATAGATTGCGAGGCCCTTCTCCCGCCCGGCCGTGTACGCCGCTTCGCTCACATCCGAACGGTCAAGTTCGCAAGCCTTTGCATGCTGTTTGAAGCGCTCCGGCAGGCGCCCGTCATTGCCGTCCTGCACGCCGATCTTGTTCCAGTCGCCGCTTTTGCATTCATCGCGCGAAAGGGTTGCGCAGCCGGTGAGCGCAATCGACATCCCGGCCAGTAAAATTATCAGAATCCGGTACATACGCATGACGATGGCATGATGATGCGGCGCGCGGCAATAACACATTTGGTTGTTGCGTTAATTCCAAGCTGAATGTGGTAGGGCCTGAACTCCAAGCCTGATATGCGCCTCCCATTGCGGCGATAATATGTGTTAGGGTCCGCCACCTTTTTGAGACTGTGTGAGGCGGGAGTTGCAAAGGTGCGACGCAGCACTTCTTCTTTGACCACGGCACTTGTTCTGCTGGCCGCATTCACGGTGCCGGCTTTGGGTGAACCGGTTGCCAAGAAACTGTTCGGCGCCAAGAAAACCCCCGCCGCGCTGAACGCCCGTTCCATAGGGTCTTATGCAAGGGGCTGCCTGGCTGGTGGGCGCATGCTTCCTGTCAGCGGTCCTGGATGGGAAGCCATGAAGCTGTGGCGCAACCGCAACTGGGGCCACCCGCAACTCATCGAATTTCTCGAACGATTTGCCAATGAGGCGAAAGAAAAAGATGGCTGGCCCGGTGTGTTGATCGGTGACCTGGCGCAACCGCGCGGCGGGCCGATGCTCACCGGTCACAAAAGCCATCAGATCGGCCTCGACGCTGACATCTGGTACCGGCCAAAACCTGCAGGCTCGCTCTCGAAGAAGGAACGCGCCGACAGCTGGTCCATTAAACTGGCAGAAGAGTTCGGTCAGAACGTCATCAAGGAAAACTGGAAACCGGGTTACGTGACGCTGATCAGGCGCGCGGCGTCCGATCAGCGTTTGGCGCGTATT
>CAYOEI010000348.1:0-3305 GCA_964402825.1 uncultured Hyphomicrobiaceae bacterium | reverse complement strand
AGCTTTACGCCCTTCGTCATGTACCGGATGCTGCTGGCGGGTTTTTTGCTGGTGATGGCTTATTTCTAGCAGAGATTTTTTAGCTCAGGGGTTTGTTTCGCTCACGGCTATTCCTGCCTTCGGCGGGGCCTGCGCGGGCGCGCCCTGACGGGCGGGCCTCAATGGCCAGCCGCGCAAAGCGCGGTAGCCGGCGAGATGCGGCAAAGTGGTTCCGTATCGCTGGTTTTGTTTCGCTCACGGCTATTCCTCGGCTTCGCCTCGGGCCTGCGCGGGCGCGCCCTAACGGGCGGGCCTCAATGGCCAGCCGCGCAAAGCGCGGTAGCCGGTGATATATAGCAAAGCGGTTCAGCATCACTCCGGCTACCGAGGCGCAGCCGAGGCAAGCGCGAATGCGCGCCGCCCGTTAGGGCGCGCCCGCGCAGGCCCCGCCGAAGGTGGGAACAGCCGTGAGCGAAAACATACCCGAGGCGCAGCCGAGGCAAGGCCGAATGGCCGCCGCGCGAAAGCGCGCGCCCGCGCAGGCCCGTCCGCAGGACGGAATAGCCGTGAGCGAGATAAACCAGCGCAGCGAGATAAACCCAGCGCAGCGATATAAACCCGCTACCCCTTACGCGCCGCCATTGTCACGCCGGTGAGGATCAGTGCGATACCGATGTAATGGTAGGTTCTGGGTTCTTCGCCGAGAAGGGTTATGGCGAGTACGGCCCCGAACAGGGGCACCAGGTGCAGGCAGACGCCGGCCCGGTTGGCGCCGATGAGCTCGACGCCGCGATTAAAGCAGATATAGGCCAGCACCGAGGGGAAGATCGATACATAGAGAATTGCCGCGAAGGCTTGCGCATCAAAACGAAGCTGCCGCACATACATATGCTCCCACACAAAAAACGGCGTGTTGATTGCCAAAGCGATGATAAAGGTTGCAGCGACAAAGCTCAGCCAATGGATGGGAGGCCGCAAGCGCAAACAGGCGGTGTAAAGAGCCCATAGAGACAGCGCGGAGAGGATCCACAAATCGCCGCGATTGAGTTCAAAACTCCCCAGCACATCAAGCTCGCCGCGCGCGACCATAACCAGCACGCCCATCAGCGAGATTGTGATGCCGAGCGCCTGGCGCATCAAAATTTGATCGCCAAATATAACAAAACTCGCGACAACGATAATAACGGGTCCGCTCGATTGCATCACCAGCGCATTAAGCGCGGTTGTGTGGTTGAGGCCGGTGTAACTGAGCGTGTTGAACGCGCCGACGCCGATGACGCCAAAGAAAATCAGTATCGGCAGATTGGCGCGGATGAGCGGCCAGTCGCGCTTCAGATGGGGTATCGCGAAGGGCAGAATTATAGCCGTGGCAAAAAGCCAGCGGGTCCAGGCCAGGGCGATCGGTGGAATAGATTCGTGAATTCCGCGGCCCAGCACGAAGTTACCCGCCCAGAACAGCGCCGTGAGGAACAGCAGCAGATAGGCGTTTGAATAGAGTTTCTCGGCGAGGCGGGAAAGCATGGCCCACCTGATATACCAGTTCGTATTGGTTGTGACCCGTTTCATGAAACATGGAGGGTTGAAACTATTTCATCAGCTAAAAAAAGCCGCTTCACTTCCGCTATTTCTGACTTGGACGCCGGTGCACTGCATGACATTTCGTCCGGGCAATATTGCGTAGCTCCAGCGCTGCATTTTCCTTAAGGGGTAATTTGTTTGCCCAAAGGACATCGTCCCGGGTCACTCCGATATCTTCAAGAAGCTGATCGTCGAGATACAGCACATGCTGGAAGGCCAGCCTGTCGATCCGCTGCGCTTTACGCAACTCCCGGTATTTCATGAAACTATGAAAGTGACGCCGCAGGTCATCCTTCAAACGCGAGAAGGTGGTTGGTTGCGCAAACTCCCTGCTGGATTCCT
Organism: uncultured Hyphomicrobiaceae bacterium; assembly: GCA_964402825.1. Lineage (GTDB taxonomy): Bacteria > Pseudomonadota > Alphaproteobacteria > Rhizobiales > Methyloligellaceae > UBA2767. The sequence goes on along the minus strand of CAYOEI010000348.1, from coordinate 1,406 downwards.
GGAAGCTGTACCCTTGCAAATAATGGATGTTCATTTTGGTTCTCTTTCAGCAATGAAATATGTCTTAGCGGTTTCTGGCGGGCTTAGGTCAGGCCCTCATGAAGCTCTTGCTCTGGACAATGGAATGGAATTGTGTATTCAATCAAACGAATAGTTTTGATGTATATTATCAAATAAATTGATAGATAGGATTCCAGCCCATGAACGCGCCGCATAGGGTCCAGACACCTCTTCTGGAGCTCGATCTGCTGAAAACTCTCGTGGCTATTTCTGAAACAGGGAATTTTTCAGCTGCTTCGGAGGTGGTCTTTCGCACACCCTCGGCTGTTTCAATGCAGGTGAAGCGGATTGAGGAAATTCTTGGCCATCAGATATTTAAGCGTTCCGCGCGCTCCGTCACGCCCACCGAAGATGGTGAATTACTGATTGCCCATGCAAGGCGGGTTTTGGCGCTGAATCGGGACATTGTTGCCAAATTCATCATGCCGGAGATTTCAGGCGTGGTGCGTGTGGGGGCTTTGGATTACGCGGTAGAGCAGTTTTTACCCGTGGTGCTTCGCCGTTTTGCTGAAACGCATCCTGGTATCACGGTGGATGTGGTGGTCGAAAACTCAGAGCCTTTGGTCAATAAAATAAAGCAAAATCAATTGGATATTGCCATCATCTCTTGCGATGCAATCGAGAGCGCAAGAACGGATGTTGAAATACTTTACCTCGAAAAAATGGCCTGGGCCGGTCTTAAAGGCGGAGTTGCGGCGGAACAAAACCCATTGCCGGTATCGGTTTGGGAAGAGGGCTGTGTATGGCGCACGGTAGGTTTATCCAGCCTCGAAAAGCAGGGTAGGGATTACCGGATCACGTTCAAAAGCGCATATGTTTCGGGCATGAAAGCAGCGATCCTCGCCGATCTTGTGGTTGCTCCCTTGCCTGTTTCAATCTGCGAAGGACCAATCATAACGCTTGGCTCAGAATATGGTTTGCCAGACATGGGCGACTGTGCGCTTGGAATGCTGATTTGTAAGGACGCACCTGCGCCGGTGGAGGCGGTCGCCGATCATCTGCGGGCGACGTTTGCTGGTAGATGAAGCCCGGCGCGCTCCAAGGCATATCGGCCATTTCTTTGAGTGTGAACCCGCCGAGTATTTAAGCCTCTCGCCTCACACGCAGACTCAGGCTATAAATATTCACGGCCCCCACGTTTGTGCGGGGCCGTTTGGTGTTTAATGGGTCAGTCTTATTCAAAAAATTCAGACAGGACGAGGTTATGGCGAATGTAGTGGTTGTCGGCTCCCAGTGGGGCGATGAGGGCAAGGGCAAGATTGTCGACTGGCTGTCGGAGCGCGCCGATGTGGTGGTGCGTTTTCAGGGCGGGCACAATGCCGGCCATACGCTGGTCATTGACGGAA
>CAYOEI010000347.1:0-2995 GCA_964402825.1 uncultured Hyphomicrobiaceae bacterium | reverse complement strand
GGCCAGCGCAATGCTGACCCCTGTATGCGGTGGTTTGCGATGTCTGCTTTCGGGGGTAAAGCGGACATAAAACGCCACCCCGCCGAATGTCCGCTTGTGGCACTTAGCTGCCGTGAGATGGCTTACGCGGGAACGACCGCTTTAGGGTGCTAAGCGGAAGTTCATAGCGCCAATGTCTGCTGTTGGAGGTGGAGCGGACAGAAATTGGCCATCGTGTTTTCGGCTGGAGATGACCCAAAGCAGACATCCTCGGCTCGTTGGAATGGTGTGTCCTAGAAACTGACTAAATGCTCGCACCCTACCTCACCTGACCTTCGTCGGCCTGCTCGGGAGGGACTGCTGCACCTCGGGTTGGGGGCGAATCGTTTGGCCGCGAAGCGTGCCCTTGTCGCTGCCAAAATCTGGGTCGCGGACGGCCGGTTGCCGAAGTGCGTCCACCGGTTCGGGTATGCCTTCGCAGTAACTTTCGCTATAGCAACAACAATGCTTAACGCCCGCGCCGCAATACTTCTTGTACGTGCCCCCGCTTCGACGGCACTGGTTCTTCCACTTCCGCAAGGGGGATTCGTAAATTGCAAGGCGCACTCGATCTCCGGCCTGACGTTCTTGCGCCGCGAGACCCGCACTGGAAAATTGCCCGCCAACTATTACCGCAGCGGCAAATGCGACGGCGGCCCCTAGTCCCAGTGCAAGTGTGATGCGGGGGTACTTCTTCATGGGTGAAGATATAAGTAGTCTCCCGGCGGGTTGCAACAAAGAGGCCAGCGCAATGCTGACCCTTCGCCCGTCGCAGTGCGCACTGCGTTCCGTGCTCGAGCGCCCGTTGGCACCCGGCACGCCGTAACCGCACCTGCGAACGTCACGGCCGTCTCAAAAAATATTTACGTGTTTGTGAGTTTTGCCACATAGAGGCGCGCGATCACACCCCATCTCTTGTCTAGAACAAGCGAAAGGAGCGGCTGTAGATCGCCGAAACTCAAAACACCAGGAAGCATCGAACAGACCAGACTTTGAACCAAGGAGACTACTCATGTTTAAGAAAATCCTTCTGACTTCCGCTGCCGCGCTCGCCATCACAGTTGGTGCCACCACCATCAGCACCCCCGACGCCAATGCAGGTGTCAGAGTACAACTCAGCTTCGGCGGCTACGGCGGCCATTACGGCGGCCACTGCGGTACGCAGCGCGTGCTCGTCAGATACTGGCATCGTCGCCATCACCACATGCATCGCAGGTGGGTTTATCGGACATACTGCTAACCTTTATCCTTGGAGGCCCCTCAAACGGGGCCATTCCTGAAAAACCGCCGTCCGCTTATCTCCCGGGCGGCGGTTTCACTTCTCCCTCCCCAACCCATCGCTGTGAGCACCATAACAGAAAGGGCCAGCGCAATGCTGACCCGTTCATAGTTTGGCAATCCCCGAGTGTGAAACTTTAGCTGTGCACACTGCACATGGCCCCGGTCGCGTATTCTTGTCGTACCTACAGGAGGCCGGGGCCGCTTCTTCCCCCCACCCACATATTTCTATCCTCAACTATTTATCCAGTCGGCTATGGGTGCACCTTTCACAGATAAAGAGTATAGCGAAAAATGCCATAATGGTAATTATATGAAACGGGTATTGTCAGCCCAAGTGCCCGGTGCTGATTCTTTCCCTAGACCATCAGATACCGGGCATGGTGGGCGCTTGATGTTTGCGTGCTCTCCAGCTCAGCATGCGGTGAGCGCCCGCATCCTTTCCCCAACAATAAAGAGGCCAGCGCAATGCTGGCCCCTGCATGCCTACTTCACGGTAAGCGGAGTGCCCTGAATCTTGTGTCTGAAGTGAGTTGGGGTCAAGCTATGGCATAAGGTCCTCATACAGATGACCGGCGCAAAGGTCCCGAATACGAATATCCGAGCCACCGAAACGGCAAGCCTCAGCCTTGACGCTCGGGTTTTGGCGCACACCGTATGGACCATTGAAAGGTTTTCTTCCCACATATGCGATAAGTTTGTCTTCGCAATAGGGGCTGGAAATCCATGCGCCTGCTGCGGAGTTCCACTGGAAACGGCCCCTACACTCAATGGCCGCAGCCGGAATCGTCGTGGTCGCCAAGTAAAGCAAAGCGCCGCCAAGCGAGGCAAAAGCAACAGTCTTCGTCATATCATCCATCCTTCAACAAGGTTGAACATATCTGCCCCCTGCACTGTGTCTACTTGATACCATATCCTAATCGGCGATCCAAAAGTATCCCTGCCAAGCCTTTTGCGGTATCGGGGTATTTGGCTAATTGGGTGTGGGATAGACGACCTAGCTCTCGCACGCACACAAACTGCACGACATACGCGCGAGCGTGTGAGGCCGGGACCTATGTGGGTAGCGGTTTGGGCTGGTTAAAACACCCACTGGTGTTCGAGAGCAGTCGTGACGATTTTAAATGTTATGACTGACACCAGACCGAACATAAGCACAAAGGTATATCGTAATAGGGTTCCCATAATCATTCCCCGATTAGTTGGGAAAAGCATATGTCCAGATTTGTGGTTAAAATGAGTCTTTAAAAAGTTCTCTTTGTGGCACCCCTAAGGGGTGAGTGGCGATAATGCAGACTGACACATACACAGAGATAGCCGCATCACTGTCCCCGCTGATAGCTATGCATGGGGGTTAGTTCCCGCTGTGGGGATTAATTAACACGCGCTCACCCGGTAGTTTTTTACCACACGCCGATAACGGCGCACATGCCGCTCAGATCATCGGAAATCGGTAAATTGGCAGTCTGACACACGTATACGTAATCCGCTATTTTTCATTGAAATCATTAGATAAATATCTGCCATGTTGCATCTGTGTCGCATGCGCAAAAACACGGTCATCAATAAATGGTGGATTGCCGCCATTAATTAGGGGGGAACTATGCCAAAGCCTAAGAATGACAAACAGGGCCGGTCACACCTCTCCCAGACCTCAAACCAACGACAAAGGATTCATAGCAATGCCATTCAAAAAAGG
>CAYOEI010000346.1:0-5278 GCA_964402825.1 uncultured Hyphomicrobiaceae bacterium | reverse complement strand
GGCGTGTTTTTGCGGCGCAGCATCCGGTTGCCGCCCCGCGGCAGGTGCAGATGCAGGCACCCTTTTGCGGGGCACAATGGCCTTGATCTTGCGCAACAAATCGGTTCTGAACTCAAGCGATGTCGTAACACCCCGATTTGTCTCAGGTTTGGGGATATAGTCCATGGCCCCGAGCGAAAGCGCTTTCATGCTGATTTCTGCATTCCTGCGCGTGAGCGTGGAGGACATGAGAATTTTGACGCCCGGATGGTTCTTGAGCAGCAGCGGCAGTGCCGTCATGCCATCCATGACTGGCATCTCGATATCAAGAATAGCCACATCAGGTTTGCAGTCCGCGATGGCCTCAACGGCAAGTTTACCGTTGGCAAAGCGCCCGACCGTCTCCATATATGGATCTTCGTTCACCCAGCGCGATACGAGCCCGCGTACGACGGCGGAGTCGTCGATGACTATGACCTGGATTAGATTGCTTGGCGCGGATGATGAACCAGTAACGTCTGGCGCCGTTGCGAGAGATGTCATCTGAGAGACCCTGCGCTCTGCCTATATCAATCCGACTTCGAGAAATTTTGCTTCAAGAATATCCCGATCAAAGGGTTTCATTATGTACTCGTTAGCGCCAGCGCTTATGGCGCGGTTAATGTGTTCGGCATCGTTTTCAGTTGTGCAGAAGATCACCTTGGGATCCTCACCGGTAAATTCCTTGCGAAGGGCATGGAGAAAATCGATACCGTCCATGACGGGCATATTCCAGTCCAGAAGAACCGCATCCGGCATTTCAGCGCGGCAGAAATCCAGTGCATCCTGACCGTTTTCAGCTTCAGATGTACGAAAACTCATTTCTTCCAGAATACAACGTGCGACTTTACGGATGACACTGCTGTCATCAACCACCAGGCAATGTTTCATTGATTGCTCCTTTGCCCATCTCTAGTTGGCGAGACAAGGGCTTCTACTTCCTCTAAGCGGCAATAACCGCCTCATCCTGAGCCAGCACTTTTTCTACATCAATGACCACCATCAGGCTTCCATCCAGGCGGTGTACACCTGCCGAAATGGCGGACCAGCGAGGGTCGAGATTTGCTGGATTCACTTCAAATGTATCCGCTGACAAGCGGTGAACTTCGCCTACTTTGTCGATTATCAGGCCGTATGACTCACCGTTACTCTCGATACCGATCGCCATGCATGTGCTGTCGTCGGGCGGCTCGGAAAGTCCGAGCCGCTTGCGCATATCGATTGCCGTTACAATACGCCCGCGCAAATTCAGCACACCAGCGATATCGTTTGATGTCAGCGGCACCTCAGTCACAGCCTCGGGCATGAACACGTCCTGAACTTCCAGTATCGGAAGTCCAAAAAGCTGACCGGCGATCATCACCGTAATATATTCTTCAGAGGACGGGTCGGTACCCTGGTCCAGAATCGTTTGATCCGTCATGCGGCTTCTCCAAGTTGTGTACTGCAGTCCTTGATACTTTCAATCAAACCCTCACGGTCGAACTTACCGACAAAGTCGACGAAGCCCGCCTGGCGGCTTTTTTCGATGATATGCGGCGCGGTGTGCGACGACAGGGCGATGATCGGCGTATCTTTCCACGCCGGGTCGCTGCAAACATTTTGAGCGAAAGCAATTCCGTCCATATCCGGCATTTCGATATCGGAGACGATAATGTCGAACTGGGCGCCGCTATCCCTGAGTAACAGCGCCTGTTTGCCCGACTCCGCAAGCGTTACGCTATATCCGGAGGCTGAAAGCAGTGGCGCCAGCATGTTGCGGAAGAACGCGCTGTCATCAACCAGAAGCAGACGGGCTCCGCGTGCAACCGAAGCACCTTCGCGCTGTTCCATCCAGTCGTCGAAAGCCTGCTCAATGTAATACCCAATATCGATGACTTCGGTTGCCTTGCCCTTGATGACGGCGGAACCGATCATACCGGCGGATTCAGACTTGATCTCGATATTCAGTTTGTCTTCCACGATATCCACGATTTCGTCGACTACCAGACCCATGGAGCGGTCCTGATCGGAGAAGACGAGGATCGGTTGCCTGCCTTCGGTCTTGCGCTCCATCGCTTCATCAACATAAACCAGCGGCATCAGAACGCCGCGGTACTGGACAACGTCGTTGCCGTTCACGCGCTCGATGTCAGTAGCTTCGATTTCCTCAAGTCTTGTGACCAGCGACAAAGGTACCGCTTTAGGTTCTTGAGAAACCGCCCGAAACACCAGCATTGCCGTCGAATCGTCGCTCGTCGCATGCTGGAGTTCCTCATCTTCAACTTCAGTGGTATCCGCATCACTGCTTGTCGACTGGGCAACCGATTGGGCAATGCCGTTCGGATCGATGATCATAATGACACTGCCATCGCCCAGGATCGTATTGCCCGAGAACAGCGCGACATCGCGCAACATGCTGGACATCGGTTTCACCACGATTTCCTCGGTGTCGAAGACGCTGTCGACCACAATGCCGAACAATTGCGCGCCGACCTGGATTACGACGACAAAGAGATTTTCATCGTCCTTTTCCTCCGCCGCACCATGCTGGCTTTTATCCTTGGCTGCCGGCGCTTCACCAGACACAGCTTCGCCCGCTGTAGCTTCAACCTCCGCATCCTCAGGTGTGGCGGTCTCATCCGGTACAGTCATGGGTGGAATTTTGTCCATCTCCTTCAGCTCCAATAACTTCGCCAGGGACATCAACGGAAGCAGCTTATGACGCAATCGCAGGACAGGTGTGTCATTGATCATCTCGATGCGATGATCCGCATTGTTATGGGTGCGCACCAGTTCCATCACCGAGAGCTGGGGGATGGCGAACTTCTGCCCGGATGATTCAACGATCAGAGCGGAGACGATGGCCAGGGTAAGCGGAATCTTGATGGAAAATGTTGAACCCACTCCGCTTTCTGAATGCACATCGACGGTACCGCCGATCAGCTCAATATTCGTGCGGACCACGTCCATGCCGACGCCGCGTCCAGAAACGCTGGTGACGACTGCCGCTGTTGAGAAACCGGCCTTGAAAACGAATCTGTGAATCTGGTTCTCAGTAAACTGATCGAGTTCAGCCTGCGTTGCCAACCCGTTTTCGAGAATCTTGGCCTTAACCTTTTCCGTGTTCAGGCCGGCGCCATCATCAGTGATTTGAATGACGATGTGACCGCCCTCATGATAGGCGCTGAGCTTGACCACTCCGACTTCCGGCTTACCCAGCTTTATCCGATCCGCGGTTGACTCGAGGCCATGGTCAGCTGAATTGCGAACCATATGCGTAAGCGGATCCTTGATCAGTTCCAGCACTTGACGGTCGAGTTCGGTCTCCGCGCCGAACATCTGCAAATCGATCTTCTTATCCAGTTCATTTGCCAGATCGCGCATGACCCGCGGCAATTTCTGCCAGGCATTGCCGATAGGCTGCATGCGGGTTTTCATGACGCCGTCCTGCAACTCCGCCGTAACGGTAGAAAGGCGTTGCAGAGGAACCTTGAATTCCGAATCGTCGAGCTGGCGCACCATTTCAAGGAGCTGGTTACGGGTGAGAACGAGTTCGCTGACCATCGTCATAAGATGTTCCAGCGTCTCCACATTTACGCGAATGGACTGGTTCTTCACTGGAGCATCCTTGGATGCCTTTTTTGTTTCTGTCTGCGGTGGCGTTGCAGCATCTCCAGCCGCGGGTGCATCTTCTGGTGCGGGTGCATCTTCTGGTGCAGCCGCCGCTTCGGGCGTGATATCCATATCATCGGGTCCTGGCGCCGACGCGAATGCCGCCTCAAGCTCATCGAGTGAAACCTCGCCTGCTTTAGGCGGCGGTGGAGCCGGCTCACTTGGAAGTTCTGCGGGCGCCGGGATGGCTTCGGCGGGCGCATCCGGTACGGGCGCGCTGGCTTCTTCAGTTGCTTCGCCGCCGGATGAAATTTTATCAAGTCCAGCTATCAGATCATCATCGGTGCCTGCTGGCTCGGCCTGGCTGGTCTCCAGCTCTGCCATGATCTCCTTGATCCGGTCGATTGACTGCAGAATCAACGAAACGCCATCCTGGGTCACCGGATCGCCGTCCCGGTATTTCCCCATCAGGGTTTCCGCGGCATGCGCCAGCGCTTCCAGGCGCGGCAACCCTAAAAATCCACACGTACCCTTGATAGTGTGAACCAGCCTGAAAATATTATCTAAAATATCAGCGTTGTTCGGATCTTGCTCGAACTTCACTAGTTCCATATCGATTACATCGAGACTTTCAGATGTCTCGGTAAGGAATTCTGATAAGAGGTCATCCATAGGCGTACAGCCCTTTTCCGCATGTTACTTCGTATCGGGACCCAATACTTGGGCTTCCAATTAACTGCGAAGTCTGAACAGAAAGGGTTTACGTTTAGTTGAGGCGAGGAAAAGCTTTTTTACACGCTCTAATTGTGTCTCTGAATACTATCTTGCTTATGATGCAGAGAAAACAATATCCGAGCCGTCACTCTCCGCCTTGAATGACATGCCGGCAGCTTTGGCGATCCGCAGTGTAAAAAACGGCTGGATCGAGTGCGCATCGAGCGCCTGCCCGGTTGAACCAGCCATCAGGGCCGCAAGATTTTCAGGAACACGGGCCGACTCTCCCTGGCAGCGGACCTCGAATGAAGAGGCATCTCCCTCGCCGAAAATCGAAACCTTCATGGTTCCACCCCGGGGCAATGCGGCCAGCGCCAGCGTTACCATATTCAGCAACAGCTTGACTTTATCCTTGGCGAGCCTGGCCGGCGGGCCATTCCACTCAAGCGTATGCTTCCCGGCCTCGGCGACCATCCTGGCCACTTTTTCCGCCTCCAGAATATCAATCTCGGCGCCCGCGGAGCCCGCGGCGCCAAAAGCAAGTCTGGCAAACTGCAATTTGGCCGACGCCTGGGCTACGCTGCTGCGTATTAAATTCATTGCATGATCGTGCATGACCTGATCGGTTTCTTCATCGATCACTTCAAGGCCATTGGCGATCGCCCCTACGGGTGAGATGATGTCATGGCAAATTTTGCTGGAAACCAGCGCGGCCAGTTCGAGATCGCTCAATTCCAACTCTGCCGCCATAAAATTTCTCCCGCTTTACTTTCGAATACGGCCCTTGAGATGGCCGCCCCGCAGATGCCGCGCCAGTGCGCCTTTACTTCTGTTACACGAGGCGCCATGGAGTGCCAAGAAGCAGCCCAATCCTTCGGGGTAACATATTGTGACAGCTTTGGTTTTCTGCCATAGGGTGCGTATCGAAATCGGCCCTGATCGGCGTCAAAGA
>CAYOEI010000345.1:0-10311 GCA_964402825.1 uncultured Hyphomicrobiaceae bacterium | reverse complement strand
TGAGTCCGGCTCGAAACTGACGCCTGAAACCCCTGTGACCCTGAAATGGGATAATGGCGGCGGGCTCATTTTCAGACGTTCATTTTCGGTGGATGAAAGTTATATGTTCACGATTTCCCAGGAGGTCGAGAACAAAAGCACTTCTCCCGTTACCTTGTTTCCATATGCGCTGCTGTCCCGGCATGGCCGCCCGGATGTGCAGAGCTTCTACATTCTCCACGACGGCCTGATTGGCATTCTGGGCGAAGACGGCCTGCAGGAAATCGATTATGAAGACGCGGTCGAGGACAAGGTCACGAGCTTCAAGGATATCAAGGGCGGCTGGCTCGGCATCACCGACAAATACTGGGCCGCGGTCGTCGTGCCGGACCAGCAGACAACCTATCAGGGCCGTTTCTCAGGCAATGTGGTCAACGGCCAGGAACGCTTCCAGACAGACTATCTCGCATCAGCCGTGCAAATCCCTGCTGGCGGCAAGGGGTCGGCAAGCGGACTTCTGTTCGCTGGCGCCAAGGAAGTTGACGTCGTAGACACCAATGCTGAAAAGCACAATATCGACCGGTTCGATCTGCTGATTGACTGGGGCTGGTTCTATTTCCTGACCAAGCCAATGTTCTTCGCTATCGACTTTTTCTACAAGTTGATTGGCAATTTCGGCGTCGCCATCCTGCTGGTCACGGTCCTCATCAAGCTGGCGTTGTTCCCGCTCGCCAACAAGTCATATGTGTCGATGAGCAAGATGAAGAAGCTCCAGCCGGAGATGGCCAAGATCAAGGAGCGTTTCCCTGACGACAAAACGCGTCAGCAACAGGCGACGATGGAGATGTACAAGAAGGAAAAGGTGAACCCGGCAAGCGGTTGCCTTCCGATCGTTGTCCAGATTCCTATCTTCTTTTCGCTCTACAAGGTGTTGTTCGTCACGATTGAGATGCGCCATGCGCCCTTCTATGGCTGGATACAGGACCTTTCGGCGCCCGATCCCACGACCCTGTTCAATCTGTTCGGACTGCTCCCGTTCGACCCGCCGAGCTTTCTTATGGTCGGTATCTGGCCGCTGATCATGGGCGTATCGATGTTCGTTCAGATGCGCCTCAACCCGGCCCCGCCGGACCCGATTCAGGCGCAGATATTTGCCTGGATGCCGGTGATGTTCACCTTCCTGCTGGCGCCCTTCCCCGCCGGCCTGGTGATCTACTGGGCCTGGAACAACACGCTCTCGGTCATGCAGCAGTCCTTCATCATGAAGCGCCAGGGCGTGCCGATTACCTTGTTTGATAATATGGGCATGAGCAAAATGATGGGCATGGGCATGGGCAAAATGATGGGCATGGGCAAAAAGAAGGGCACGGGCAAAAAGAAGGGCAAGGGAACCAAGACCTGAGTCCTGGCCCTAAGCTTTATGCCTCGTTGTGAACTGGATCATATCGTCATCGCCGCGGCCACGCTTGAGGATGGCACCGCTTATCTTGAAGAGATGCTTGGGGTAAACGTTCCCGCTGGCGGCAATCACCCGCTCATGGGCACCCATAATTGCCTGATGCAAATCGGCGGCGGCGCCTTTCTGGAAATCATCGCCATCGATCCCGGCGCGCCCAGTCCGGAACGCCCGCGCTGGTACAATCTCGATGATGCCCAAATTCAAGCCCAAATCACGAAACGCCCAGCCCTGCTGACATGGGTTATGCGCACCGATGACATTGCAGGCGCGGTGGCCGCTTCGCTGATCTCCCCAGGGCCTATTGAAGAGGGACGGCGCGGGGATCGCGTATGGAACATCACCATCCCTAAGGACGGGTCCATGCCGGAGGGCGGGCTGTTTCCCACGATCATCGAATGGCACGATTACGATGGCCCTGCATCAAGCATGGCCGATCTTGGATGCCGGCTTGAAGCCTTGAAGATTTATTCCCCGGGCCCTGAACGCCTGACGGCGGCGCTTGGCGCAATTGGCGCGGACAGCCTTGTTCAGGTGGAACAGGCCACTGAAGAAAATACACCCGGCCTCAAAGCGCGTCTCCAGACCCCGAAAGGCCTGATCGAGTTTTCCTGATCAATCTGGTATAAACGCCGCCCGGTAGCATAAAGAACCATAATCCAGATGCTGAGTTATGACGAATATAACAGCTTTTGCCGTTCGCTCCCCGCCACAACCCATGTGGTGCAATGGGGCGGCGCGCATGTGTGGAAAGTGGGCGCAAAAGTTTTTGCCATTGCCGGCTGGTCAAAAGAGGAGCAGCCCTACATTACGTTCAAATGCTCCGATATGTCGTTCGAAATCCTGCGCCAGCAACCCGGCCTTCGGCCCGCGCCTTATCTGGCTCCGCGCGGCGGCAAATGGATTCAGATGAATGGCGAGCCGGGTCTGGATGATGACGCCATGAAGGACTATATCGCCGAATCCCATCGGCTGATTTCGCTGAAACTAACCAAAAAATTGCAGGCCGAGCTGGGCCTCAATCAATCTGACCCGAAATAATATCCACCAGAGGTTCAAGCGAAGGATGTTCGGCAATGAGCGCGGGCGCGTGATCGGCGCGCGGCAGCCCAGCCCGGTTATGCCAATAGACATCCATGCCGAGCGCCCCGGCGCCATTCACGTCGAACACCGAACCGGCAACGAATAACGCGCGCTCAGGCGTAACACCCAGCTCATCAAGCGCTAATCTGTAGGGACGCGGATCGGGCTTATAGGCCCCGGCGCGTTCAGCGATCACGACAACATCGAACGCCACTCCAACGCGCGCGACCGCCTTGCCCCCCAGCCGCTCCGAGCAATTGGTCACGACAGCCAATGGCGCCTGTTCCTTAAGGGCGCTGAGGACGCGTTTCGCATCCGGCCACGCCCGCAGCTCATCCCATCTTTCAATGAGAGACAGTCCAGCCGCCTCGCCTAGATCGCACTCAACCGCCGCCTGAACCACCAGCTCCTCATAAGGCTGGTAGTCGCCGATCCCGTATGTGAGTTGCAGATAATGATGCCGCCAGCGCGTGCCCGTCTCCGGATCTCCCGCAACCCGATTCCACAATGTCCAGGAGTCAATCAGTCCGGTCAGCACATCAAAAATGACGGCGTCATAGTGCTTAGGGTCAGAACTCATTAGTGCTATCCATGCTGTGAAATTGAGGTGATAGCGGACTATGGACAGCATGCCCAATAACGAAGATCAAGACGCGGCGCTGCTGGCGGAGGCCAACCGGCTGTTTCGCCACCCCTGCAGCTTTGTAAAGGGCGTCGTGAACGTGTCTGGATTGCCGAGCGATGCGCTGCCCGAGGTCGCCTTTGCCGGGCGCTCCAATGTTGGCAAGTCGAGCCTGCTCAACGCGCTTGTGGGCCAAAAAGCCTTGGCGCGTACATCAAACACGCCGGGCCGCACGCGCGAGGTGAACTATTTCCTGCTTGATGAGAGCGCCTATCTTGTCGACCTGCCGGGCTATGGCTATGCGCGCGCCGCGAAAACGGAAGTCGCCGGGTGGAACAAACTCATTCAGGATTATCTGCGCGGCCGTGCGAGCCTAAGGAGGGTGTTCCTGCTCATTGATGCGCGTCACGGGTTGAAAGAGAGCGACAAGCCAACGCTGGAGTTGATGGACACGTCCGCCGTGTCCTATCAGGCGGTCCTCACCAAGGCTGACAAGGTGAAGGCTGGCGAGCTCGAAAAAGTGATCGAGCGAACCGCGAAAGAGCTCGCCAAACACCCCGCTTCTCACCCGCAAATCATCGCCACATCGGCCCGCAAGGGAGCGGGGCTAGATATTTTGCGCGCGGAAATCCTTACGCTAATGCGAGACTAGAGATTGTTCGCGCCCGCCGTTCCGCTATAAGGGGCAGCGAGGACTTGAGAACCAATGCCCAAAGACAACGCAAATACTCCAAAGCCGGTGGGCGCCGCCCCGCTCGAAGCCGCGATCCTGTCAAAGGCCCTGCCCTATATGCAGCGCTATGACCAGGCCACGGTGGTGGTGAAATATGGCCGCCATGCCATGGGCGATCCCGATCTCGCGACGAGTTTTGCGCGTGACATTGTGCTTTTGAAACAGTCCGGGGTGAACCCGGTCGTGGTGCATGGCGGCGGGCCGCAGATCGGCGCGCTGCTCGACAAGCTGGGCATCAAGTCGGAATTCAAGGGCGGCTTGCGCGTTACCGACCAGGACACGATGGATGTCGTTGAAATGGTGCTGGCCGGCTCCATAAACAAAAAAATCGTCGCCGCCATCAATGCCGAGGGCGGCAAGGCTGTCGGGATTTCGGGTAAAGACGCCAGCCTGATGACCGTGCGCAAGCTGGAAAAACAGCTCCCGGACCCAGACTCAAACCTGATGAAGGTGGTCGATCTGGGTTTTGTCGGCGAACCCGATAAAGTCGATCCGCATATCATCGAGGTGATGATCGCCTCCGACCTTATACCGGTAATCGCCCCGCTCGGCGTCTCGCGTGAGGGGCAAACCTACAATATAAACGCGGACACCTTTGCCGGTGTCCTGGCCGCTAAAATGTGCGCCAAACGCCTTCTTCTGCTCACCGACGTGGAAGGCGTACTCGACAAGCAAGGCAAACTCATCCCGCAGCTGACGATCGAGAGTGCGCGCGCGCTGATGGATGACGGGACGATTGACGGCGGCATGATACCGAAAATCGAAAGCTGCATTTCGGTGGTGCAGGGCGGGGTTGAAGCCGTGGTCATCATCAATGGCAAGACGCCGCACGCGGTTCTGCTGGAGCTGTTCACCGAGCATGGCGCTGGCACTCTGCTCAGCTCAACGCGCGAGGACTAGTGGACCGTTTCTCCAAAACCCGGGCGTGGATCTTCGATCTGGACAACACGCTCTACCCGGCGAAATGCAATCTGTTCGCGCAGATTGACCAGCGCATGGGAGAGTTCATCTCCAACTATCTGGATTTGCCCTTTGACGAAGCGCGCATAATCCAGAAATCCTATTTTGTGAAATACGGGACGACGCTTGCCGGACTGATGGCGGAGCATGGCCTGAAACCGGAAAAATTCCTCGACTATGTGCACGACATCGATGTGTCGATACTCACCCCCTCGCCTGAACTCGGCCGGGCCATCGAGGACTTGCCGGGGAAGAAATATATTTTCACCAATGGCTCGCAGGCCCACGCGGAAAACGTCGCCGGAGCACTTGGCGTGTACGATAAATTCGACGGTGTATTCGATATCAGCGATGCCGGCTTTGTGCCCAAGCCTGACCGTTCCGCCTATGACAAATTTCTCAAGGCGCACAATGTCTCCCCGCATGTAGCGGCCATGTTCGAGGACATGCCGCATAATCTGGAAAGCCCCCACGCGCTCGGCATGGCAACCGTGCTGGTGCACTCGGAATATTGCGACCACCCGATTCAGCATCAGATCAAGGAATGGGTGAAACCGCCGGAGCATATTCACCATATGACGGAGGATTTGCTGGAGTTTCTGGGTGAGGTGCACGTTGCAATCGCCGCTGGTTCAACTGGCAACTCACATTGACAAGCCCGCCCGCGCACCGCAGAAAGTCCGGCGAGAATGTAGCTATGATTTGCGTCACATAGGAAGTCCCATGTCACATGATGATTTGAAGAAAACAATCGAAGCCGCATTCGAGCGCAGCGATGAAATTGACACAAACACCAAGGGTGAAGTTCGCGAGGCGGTCGAGGCCGCGCTTGATCTGCTTGATACTGGTCAGGCCCGCGTGGCTGAAAAGCAAGACGGCGGCTGGGTAGTCAATCAGTGGCTCAAAAAGGCGGTACTGCTCTCCTTCCGGCTGACACCAACCCGGATTATCGGCGGCGGCCCTGGAGAATCGGTCTGGTGGGACAAGGTCCCTTCCAAATTTGATGGCTGGGATGCGGCGCGTTTTGCAGAAGCAGGGTTTCGCGCAGTCCCAAATTGCACAGTGCGCCACTCAGCCTATATCGCGCCAAACGTGGTCCTGATGCCAAGCTTCGTCAATCTTGGCGCTTACGTCGATGAGGGCACCATGGTCGATGCATGGGCAACTGTTGGGTCATGCGCGCAGATTGGCAAAAACTGCCATCTTTCAGGCGGCGTTGGTATTGGCGGCGTGCTGGAGCCGATGCAGGCCGGGCCTGTCATCATTGAGGATAATTGCTTCATTGGCGCCCGATCGGAAATCGTCGAAGGCGTTGTCGTCGGCGAAGGCTCCGTCATCTCAATGGGCGTCTTCATCACCAATTCGACCAAGATCGTCGACCGGGCAACTGGCGAGATTCACATCGGTAAAGTTCCGCCATTTTCGGTAGTCGTATCAGGATCAATGCCGAGTAAAAACCTGCCGGGCGAAAATTGGGGACCAAGCCTCTATTGCGCGGTGATCGTGAAAACGGTCGATGAACAGACACGCTCCAAAACCTCAATCAACGATTTGCTGCGCGACTAGTATCCATGGCCGCAACATCTCTGGAAATTGCGCAAACCCTCATCCGCTGCCCGTCCGTGACGCCGGAGGAAGGCGGGGCGCTTGATTATATGCAACAGCTTCTTGAGGAAGGCGGGTACACCTGCCACCGCCTGCCATTTACCGATCAAGACACGCCTGAGGTCGACAATCTGTTTGCGCGCATCGGAACACGCGCGCCGCATCTGTGTTTTGCGGGCCACACGGACGTGGTGCCGCCGGGAGATGACGCTGCATGGAGCCACCCGCCTTTCAGCGGGCAGGTTGCTGATGGCTGGCTTTATGGGCGCGGCGCGGCTGACATGAAAGGCAATATTGCCTGCTTCGTTGCCGCCGCCCGTGACTATCTGGCTGCCAATGAGGGCGCTAACCCTGGCTCAATCAGCTTTCTCATAACTGGAGATGAAGAAGGCCCGGCCATCAACGGAACCCGAAAAGTGCTGGAATGGATGGCCGCCAATGGCCATGTGCCTGACCATTGCATCGTTGGCGAGCCGAGCGCCTCGAAAAAAGTCGGCGATACCATCCGCATCGGCCGCCGCGGCTCCCTGAGCGGACACATTGTCGTGAGCGGGGTGCAGGGACATACCGCCTATCCGGAATTTGCCAACAATCCGGTACCGGGAATGCTTGATGTTCTCAATGCGTTTCTGGCTGATCCTCTGGACGGCGGGACGGCCCATTTTTCGCCATCTGACTTGCAAATCACGGCGATAGATGTCGGAAATTCGGCCACGAATGTCATCCCGGCAAAGGTTAGCGCCAACTTCAATATCCGATTCAACGCCAATCACAGCGCTCAAAGTCTGAAAGAAATTCTCCTCCGAAAAATCGAAACCGCCCTTGAAGGCACTGGGCTCGAACACCAGATAAACTATCAACCGGCAAGCGAGTGTTTCATCACCGAGCCAGGGCCATTGATCGATCTGATGGCCGAAGCGGCAAGAGATGAAACCGGAATAACGCCAGAACAATCAACAGGTGGCGGAACGTCAGATGCCCGTTTCGTGAAGGATTACAGTCCCGTTATTGAATTTGGCCTTGTGAACGCAACAGTCCACCAAATCAATGAGCGGATTGAAACGCAGGATTTGGATACGCTGACCCGTATCTATCAAGGGTTCATTGAACGCTACTTTGCGGCGTTCGGGAATAAAGCATGATCGTTTGCTAGACGATAATGTTCCAGCTAATCGGAAGATGGGCAAAAATTAACATCATCTTTCCGAAAATGGCCCCAAATGGTATTTATAGATTCGCTCGCTCGCAATGCGGCGCGTAGCATAGACCAATAAGGAGACGGTTAATGCGGATCATTTCTGCAGCAGTTCTGGCCTTGATGCTTGGGCTGCCAATGACGGCGAGTTTGGCATCCGCCGCCTCGATAACGGGCTCATGGAGCGGACGCGGAACCATACGCCTGGTATCGGGACAGTTAGAGCCCGTGAGTTGCAGTGTCCGTTACGAGAAAAGTACCGGCCGCACATTCCTTCTCCACGCCCGCTGCTCGACAACCGCAGGCGTCTTCGAGCAGTCCGGCCGTGTCGTACAGCGCTCATCGGGAAAATATTCGGGCCGGTTGTACTCCGATCAGTACGCCGTCTCAGGCGATCTCAATATTTCGCTCTCCGGTTCCAGCCAGATCGTTAGAATATCGAGCCCAAAGGGGACAGGCAGCCTCCGGCTCAAGAAACGGTAAAGCGCGCTGGTTGTAATCAGTTAGTACTCCACCTTCACCAGATACAGACCGTGCGGCGGCGCAACAGCAGCGCATGCCGCACGGTTTTTTGCTTCAAGCGCCTTTTTCAAGTCGCGCCCGCTCCACTTGCCTTCGCCAACAAGTTTCAGCGCGCCCGCCATGGAGCGCACCTGATTGTGCAAAAAGGAGCGCGCATACGCATTGATGTGAATCTCCGCCCCTACGCGTGACACGTTGAGCCGGACCAGCGTCTTAACCGGCGATTTCGCCTGGCATTTTATGGAGCGGAATGTCGTGAAATCATGATGGCCCACCAGCACTTGCGCCGCTTCGTGCATGGCTTGGGCATCAAGCGCTTTGGGCACCTGCCACACGCGGTTCGCCTCGAGCGCCAGTGGCGCGCGGCGGTCACATAGACGGTAGAGATACTCGCGCGCGGTCGCGGAAAACCGTGCATCGAAATCTGAGCCGACCTGCTCGCACTCAAGCACGCAAATCGGATCGGGGCGCAGGTGGGCGTTCAGCGCATCACGCACGGTATCGGCTGGCCAGTCTTTTTTCAGATCGAAATGCGCCACCTGCCCCATCGCATGAACGCCCGCATCGGTGCGCCCGGCGCCGCCGGGGATTATCTCTTGCGCGCAAAAAGCATGGATGGCTTCGGCCATCCGCGCCTGGACCGACGGGCCATTTTCCTGTAACTGCCAGCCGACAAACGGCGTGCCGTCATATTCGATTGTGATGCGGTAGCGGGGCATGGGGCCGATTGGTGCCCTGTTCACATCGCAATGGCAAGTATACGCCGCTCATCGCAACCGGCTGGCCCATGGAGAGCGCTTGCGGCGCGCACGAAAATAGCTGATGCCTTTCGGTCGCATGGGCGCGGCATATCCGGAAAATTTCCAGTTGGGCCTGGTGCTGGCGTACTTCGAGCCCCCCTCCACCGTACGCCCGGCTACGATATGGCTGGCCCAGCGTGACCCGCCTTCAACCGTGGGCCCGCCCTTGATATGACTTCCCCAGGAAGAACCCTGCCGAGTTGTCTTGCCACCTTTAAGATGACTGGCCCAGGGAGAGCCCCGATGCACCGTCGGACCGCCAACTATGCGGCTCGTCATATCAGGGCCTTGCGCATAGGGCTGGGGAAAGCGGTAATAGGGCGGAAACAGGGTCTGCTTCGGTAATGCGAGTGTCGTGTGGCGCACGCCCGTCAGACCCGGTCTTTTGATGGATTTTAAGCGAACGAAGCGGCCACGGGTCCGATGCCCGAATTTAACAACCCGCACATCTGATGAGCCCTTTTTTATGATTATGATTTTCTGCGAAAAAGCCGGCACAGGGGCCAGCAGGGCCATGGCCAAAATCAAAGAAAGGCCAAACCCGAACGCAATGGAAATTACTTTCAAGACGCACTCCTGCCACGCGTGCGCCTCCTCGTTTTATCTAACCTAGCCGATCAATTTGGGCTTGTCGCCCATGCAACCGCAATGTGCTTAATCACGCGATCAGGGTCGCTTTCCTCAACTCCAGGCCCCGCAGGAATTCAGACCCCGTCATCGGCTTTTTGCCGGCCCGCTGGAGATGGGAGAGACGAATAGCCCCTGTCCCGCAGGCGATGGTCAGCGAATCGTCCAGCGCCTCGCCCGGCGCCCCTTCGCCGCTCTCAAGCGTTGAACGCAGCACCTTTACCCGCTCGCGCTTGCCCTTAACCTCCAGCTCGAACCAGGCGCCGGGAAAGGGCGAGAGCCCGCGAATATGGTTGTGAACATCCTGAGCGGGGCGGGTCCAGTCGATACGCGCTTCGCTTTTCTCGATTTTTGAGGCGTATCTGACCCCCTCGCGCCCTTGCTGCTTGCAGTCCAGGGAGCCGCGTTCAAGCGCTGCAAACGCCCGGACCATCAAGTCGGCGCCGATGCGCGCCAGAACATCATGCAGCTCACCGGCGGTTTCATCGGCGCCGATATTCACCCGCTCAGCCAGACAGACATTGCCCGTGTCCAGCCCTTCATCCATATGCATCACCATGAGGCCAGTCTCGGTATCACCCGCCATTATGGCGCGCTGGATAGGCGCGGCGCCGCGCCAGCGCGGCAGCAAGGATGCATGCAGGTTCAGGCAACCAAACCTCGGCGCGTCAAGAATGGTCTTTGGCAGGATGAGCCCATAGGCCGCCACGACAGCGGCGTCTGCATTGA
>CAYOEI010000344.1:0-14077 GCA_964402825.1 uncultured Hyphomicrobiaceae bacterium | reverse complement strand
ATTGGGCGATATAGCAGAACGCATTCGTGAAGAGACGCGCGATTTACCGTCCGGCATTCTTGAAGGCAGCATCGAGATGCAATTACGCTCGCGCGCCGAGCGCAAGACACCCGGGACGATTGCGGAAATTGAAGTGAAATCGGGGCGTACCGGCGAAAAAATCCGCTTGAGCGATATTTCCGATGTTTCAACCAGGTTCGAGCGTGATCAAGCCATCGGACAGCAGGCCGGCGGTCAGGCCATAGAGTTGAAAGTTCAGCGCGGCCTTTCCGCCGATACGCTTGAGACCATGCAGGCAATGAACGCCTATATGACGGGCTTACTGCCAAAATTACCCAGGGAGTTAAAGGTCTCGGTTTATGACGTGCGCGGAAAACCGGTTCAGCAACGGCTCAGCATTCTCGTCTGGAATGGCTTGCAGGGGCTGGTGCTGGTGCTTGTTATCCTGTTCGTTTTTCTCGATGCGCGCGTGGCATTCTGGGTTGCGGCAGGTATTCCGGTAGCGCTCATGGCGACTTTGGCGGTGATGTGGGCCAGCGGGCAAAGCATCAACATGGTGTCCATGTTCGCGCTTATCATGATGATCGGCATCATCGTCGATGACGCCATCGTCGTTGGCGAACATACCGCAACCCGTCAGCAGCTGGGCGATACCCGGCTTGAGGCGGCGGAGCGCGGCGCAACCCGCATGCTGCTGCCCGTGCTCGCGGCAACATTGACGACGCAAGCGGCATTCTTTCCAATTTTCCTCGTCCGCGATGAACTCGGCACCATCATGCAGGCTATTCCCCTCGTGGTCTTTGCCGTTCTCATAGCCAGCCTGATTGAATGTTTTCTGATTTTACCGGGTCACCTGCGTCACGGTTTTGGCAAGATAAAGCGCGAAGGCAGCACATTCCGTAATACCTTCGACGCCATTCTCGACAGGTTTCGCAACGGGCCCTACCGGCGTTTTGTCGAGGTCGCCTACCATTGGCGCTATACAACGCTCGCATTCACCTTTGGCATGCTGATCTTCAGTATTGGCCTGATCGCAGGCGAGCGTTTGCGGATCGGCTTTTTCCCTTCACCCGAAGCCGAGAATATTTCCGCATCGGTTGTTTTTGGACCAGGCTTACCGCGTAAGGAGCAGCGCGCCGCCCTCAATCGTCTTGAAGCATCGTTGCGGAGCGCGGAAGCGAAATTGGGCGGAGGAAAAGAGAAGCTGGTCGTAAATGCCTTTACCACGATTGGCGTGTCGGGGAAGTCAAGCGGCGAAAACCTTGCCCGGATCAAGGTGCAGCTTACCGCCAGTGAGGAGCGCTCTATCCGCACCGATAAGATCGTGCGGGAATGGCGCAAGATTTTACCGATAATTCCTGGTGTGGAAAAGGTCACGATAACCGAACGCACCGGCGGCCCTCCAGGACGTGACATTGATATTCAACTGCAGGATGCCCCGGTGGCGAGCCTGAAGGCGGCGGTACTTGAATTGAGAAAGGAATTGTCCACCTTCCCCGGCCTGAGTGCGGTCAATGATGATCTGCCCTATGGCCGCCAGGAGCTCATCCTTGAGGTGACCCCGCGCGGCACGGCGTTTGGATTCACGTCGGAAAATGTGGGGACGCAGGTGCGCAATGCATTCGAGGGCGCAATTGCGACAAGGTTTGCGCGCGGGGATGAGGAAATCACCGTTCGGGTGAAGCGGTTGCAGGAAGTGCCCGGCCCCTACGCGCTGCAACAGCTTTATCTGCGAAGCCCCGCGGGTAACCGGATGCCGCTCAGCGAGGTCGTGACCATTCGCGAACAGACCGGTTTTTCGGTTATCAAGCGCGTTGACGGTTTGCGTACGGTCGCCGTCACCGGCGATATCGATGAGAAGATCACCTCGCTGCCCACTGTTCTGGACAAGCTTGAGGAGAAGGTCCTCCCCGATCTGAAAGAAAAATACAATCTCCGCTATGCTTTTAAAGGCAAGGCTGAAGAACGGGCCAATTCTTTCGCGGACCTGAAGACTGGCGCCCTGATGTCTCTGATTATTATCTACATCATTCTGGCGTGGGTTTTTGAGAGCTACTTCAAACCGATTGCCGTGATGGCCATCATTCCCTTCGGGGTCGTCGGCGCCATCCTTGGTCATCTGATCATGGGCTTCGATCAGCTGACGATGATTTCCATGATCGGCCTGCTGGGGCTTTCAGGAATTCTTGTGAATGACTCGATCATTCTTGTCATGCAGGTGCAGCGCCGGCTGGAGGATGGGGATACGCTGGAAGTTGCTGCGATCGGCGCGTCTCAGGACCGGCTGCGCGCGGTGCTGCTGACCTCTCTCACCACCATCGGCGGCCTGACGCCTTTGCTGTTCGAAACAAGCCTCCAGGCGCAATTCCTGATCCCGATGGCGGTTACGATGGTATTTGGCCTGGCCGCCGCAACAATACTTGTTCTGATCCTGGTGCCAAGTCTCATCGGCATTGGCGGCGATATTGGCAATCTGGCTCACGGGGTACGAAACAAGATCGGTTTCAGGCCCGCCAGTAGGTCGGCGTAAACAGTATGATCACGGTAAAAATCTCCAGACGCCCAAGCAGCATACCGAAGGATAAAATCCATTTGGCGCTGTCGGGCAGCCCGGCATAAGTGCCCACCGGTCCAACGATCTGCCCGAGACCCGGGCCGACATTGGACACCGCCGAGGCCGCCGCGGAGAGGGCCGTCACCGTATCAAGACCGATAAATGTCAGCAGCGTGGCGATAATGGCGAAACAGAGCAGAAAGAGAAAGAAAAAGCCCATGACGGCGCTCGTCACAGTATCGGCGATGGGCGCGCCGTTATAGCGCTCGACAAACACACCCTTGGGATAGATGACGGCCTGTAGCCGGCAGCGGATCATTTCGAAGATGATCTGAAAGCGGAAAATCTTCATGCCGCATGAGGTCGAGCCCGAACAGCCGCCGATAAACATCAGAATGAAAAAGACGACGACCGCCATGGCGCTCCAGGTGTCATAGGCGGTGGTGGCGTACCCGGTTCCAGTCATGATCGAAACCACATTGAAAGCGATGGTTATGAGGCGCGGTGCGAGCGGTTCGGGCTGGCTTGGCTGGTAGGCGATGAAGGCCAGAACGCAGAAAATTGCGACAGTCCCGAAAAACCACCGCACTTGTGAATCCGCGAATAATGCGCCCGTGCCGCCCCGCAGCTCCTTCAGGTACAGCACAAAGGGGAGCGAGCCGGCGATCATGAACAAGATGCTCACCGCTTCGATGAGCGGGCTTGAGAAATATGCAATGGAGGCGTCGTGACTGGAAAAACCACCCGTTGCAATCGTCGTCATCGAATGCACAACAGCGTCGAAGACGCTCATGCCGGCGAGGTAATAGGTCACCGCGCATATGGTTGTTATTGCCAGATAGAGCCCCGAGAGAGAGCCCGCGATCTGCGTCGCGCGCGGCATGAATTTGCCGTCGGTTTCAAATCCTTCCACGCGAAACAGCTGCATGCCGCCGACCTGCAGGATGGGCAGCAGGGAGATTGCCATGACGATGATGCCGAGTCCGCCCAGCCATTGCAGAAGGGCGCGCCACAGCAGAATACCCGGCGGCGCCTTGTCCAGCTCGGTAAAAATCGTCGCGCCGGTTGTGGTGATGCCCGACATGGACTCGAAAAACGCGTCCGTGTAGCTGATGTTCAGACCCGACCAGGCAAAGGGCAGCGCGCCAAATGCGGTAAGCGACAGCCACAAAACATTGGTCAGCAAAAACGCCTGCTTGATTGAAAAGCTTTCCGTGCGTCCACGATTGGCAAAAGCAAGACCGACACCGAAGAAAAGCGTTATGAGCGATGAAACGGCGAATATGAGCCAGTCTTCATGCCCGACAGTAAGATCATAGAGTGCAGGGATCATCATGGCGCACCCAAGCGTCGCCAGCAGAACCCCGGTCACGAGCAGTATCGGCCTCAAATCAATCATATGATATTCCCCGCGGTGGCGGAGTGTATGTCAATTCGACTGCTAACGCCTAGGCGCTAATCGCCCGTTCAATATCCGCAACCAGATCGCCTGCGTCCTCCAGCCCCAGGGAGAGCCGCAACAGACCATCACCGATACCGATTGCCGCGCGCCCTTCAGGCCCGAGACGCTGATGGGTTGTTGTGGCGGGGTGGGTTACCAGAGACTTGGAGTCGCCCAGATTGTTGGTGATCTTGAATATTTCAAGCGCGTTCATGAACTTGAAGGTGGCCTCCTTGCCGCCCTTGAGATCAAACGCAACCAGCGGCCCGCCTGACGCCATCTGCCGCATGGCCAAATCATGCTGCGGGTGGTCCTTGCGGCCGGGATAAAAGACGCGTTCAACCTCGCCGCATCCGCTCAGAAAGTCAGCAACCACCTCAGCCGATGCGCAGGAATGCCTGACGCGAAGGGGCAGTGTTTCCAGTCCCTTCAGCATCACCCAGGCATTGAACGGGCTCATTGACGGGCCGGTATGCTTGAAAAAATCATGCAGCGTCTCTTCGACGAATTTCTGCGATGAAAGTATGACACCGCCAAGGCAGCGGCCCTGTCCGTCAATATGCTTGGTTGCGGAATAGACAACGATGTCGGCGCCCATCTCCAGCGGTTTTTGCAGGATCGGCGTCGCGAACACATTGTCGATGATGGACAAAGCGCCTGCGCCGCGCGCGATATCGCACACGCCCGAAACATCGACGATTTCCAGCGACGGGTTGGTTGGCGTTTCAAAAAAACAAACCCGCGTGTTGGGGCGTATGGCGGCGGCCCAGGCGTCCAGGTCCTTGCCGTCGACAAGGGTGGTTTCGATGCCTAACCGCGGCAGGATGTTCTCCATAATATAGAGATTAGAGCCGAACAGAACGCGCCCGGCCACCACATGATCTCCCGATTTGAGAATTGACAGCAACGCGGTGGTGACGGCGGCCATGCCCGTGGCGGTGGCCCGCGCCGCTTCAGCGCCTTCCAGCGCGCACATGCGTTCTTCGAACATGGCGACGGTGGGGTTTGAATAACGAGAATAAACAAAGCCTTCCGTATCGCCCTTGAAACGGGCTTCGGCCTGCTCGGCGGTGTCATAGGCATAGCCCGAGGTGAGGAACATGGCCTCGGACATTTCGCCGAACTGGCTCCGGATTGTGCCGCTATGCACCATCTTTGTGGCGGGTTGCCAGTCCTTGCCGGGGGTCTTCACTTTGTCTGTTGCCACCATCTGTTTGGCTCCTTCGCGCATATTCAGCTATGCGCACAAAAAATCCCGGCCAGGCGCTCGCCATATGACCGGGTTCTCGAGACACGGCCTTTTAGCGAGGTTTTTAGCGTGGCTGCAAGCCGGCCGGCCCAAATCACCACGTGATATGTGGATTAAGCAGCCAAGCAGCCTTGGCGTCACGTGGGTGTTGGTCTACACGAGGGTTAAGAGGAACCAGATTTATGCCGCTAGCCGACCAGAAACCTATTGCAGACCCGGTGCTTGCCAGGCGCGGCATCCTCCCCTGTCAGGCGATTGAGGGTCTCATCGCAGATGGAACGCTTCGTCTTGCTGAACCCGCTTTCGAGGGACAAATTCAGCCCGCCAGTCTCGATCTGCGGCTGGGGGTAACGGCGTTCCGGGTGCGCGCCAGTTTTCTCCCCGGCCCCGATGTTGCCGTTGATGGCAAGGTGAAACAGCTCGCACTGCATGAAATTGATCTGCGTGAAGGCGCGGTGCTGGAAGTGGGGTGCGTTTATCTGGTGCCGCTGCTTGAGTCTTTAACTCTGCCGCCTGCCCTTTCGGCCGCCTGTAATCCGAAAAGTTCAACCGGCCGGCTGGACGTTTTCACCCGCGTGATTAGCGATGGGTGCAGCGCGTTCGACCAGATCGAGGCCGGATATTCAGGCCCGCTCTACGCTGAGATTTGTCCGCAGACATTTCCCGTATTGGTGCGTACCGGGTCAAGACTGTCGCAAATCCGCTTTCGGGATGTGAGTTCTGCGATTGCAACACAGCCAAATGATGGAGAAGTGGAAAGCATCGTCTCTTTGTCCGTCGATCTGGCGGGAGATCCGGACACCGGTTTTATCGGCTATCGCGCCAAGCGGCATACCGGGCTCGTCGATATGGACAAGCCGGGCGCGCTGGATGTGCTCGATTTCTGGGAGCCGATACATGCGCGCGGAAGCACACAGCTGATCCTCGACCCGGATCAGTTTTATATTCTCGCCTCGAAAGAGGCGGTCACAGTGCCGCCGACCCACGCGGCGGAGATGGTGCCGTTCAATCCTCTGGTCGGTGAATTCCGAGTACACTATGCCGGGTTTTTCGATCCTGGTTTCGGCTATAGCGAGGCAGGTGGCGAGGGTTCAAAGGCGGTGCTTGAAGTGCGCAGCCACAAGGTACCGTTCATTCTCGAAGATGGCCAGATCATCGGTCAGCTCATCTATGAGCGCCTCACCGAGACACCCGATACGATCTACGGTGCCGGCATAGGTTCCCATTATCAGGCGCAGGGCCTGAAGCTCTCAAAACATTTCAAATAGAAGACCTGCTGGCGCCGCCTCAGCGCCTATTCTTGATCTGCTATGCGGTCTTCGAGATATGCTTTACTGAAGTTGATTTTAAGCTGGACCCAAAGCAAATTGTGGTCGGACATCTGGAATGTGCGCCAAACATCCTTGTAATAGTCCTCAAGCTCATTTTCCGGCTTGTTTTTGGCCGTGCTGCTAACATTCAACATGTCAGACTTGTAGGTTTCATAGTCACCATCGCGAAATACGGCCCTGTTGAACCGGAACACATTCGCCGCTTTTGGCACAAGCTCCTTTTGTTTCAGGCGAAAAGCGATCTGATCGTAATATTTGGTGTCTTTGACATTTGTTTTCTGGATTTCTTTAGGCACGGTGAAGCCATTTTTTGTCAGCGCCTTCATTGTCTCGTGGTCAGGGTGGACGATATTGAAATCACCTAGCAGGATGTAATTGTCGCTTTTATCCTTATCCGCACGCTTTTTGAGGAATTTTGCTATTGCGCGTATTTCACGCTTCCGGCGTTCAAGTTTCACCCCCGTTTCGGCACCGAAGAAAAGATGGACGGTGCACAGTTTAAATTTGAACCAGCCGGATTGAAACGCGACCAAGAATGGTGTGCGATTGAACTGGCGATTGGGGTCCAGCGCATTGCGTTCGTCAATTAATTTTTTGAATTCATCGCCCGAGAGCTCTTCGGCCTGCTTGGCAAAATCACGGATTTCTTTTTTAGTTGGCCGCTTTGGTTTGAACGGAATGACAATCTCCCCCGCGATATCGCGGAACCAGACCTTGCGATTATCATAGACAAATACCATCCGTTCATTGTTGCCCGCCACATCCGTTGCTATGAAATCCCAGGTCGGTCCCAATTGCCGCATCAGCCGCTTGAAGCTCGTGAGGTCGTTCGTAATCTCTTGAAGCGCCACGACATCAAACGCGGAAATGATTTCAGCTATATAGTAGATGCTCTCCTTCAATCTCTTGCCGTGTTTGAATTTATTGGAATCAAAATCACGAATGTTCCAACTTGCGAGAAGCAATGTCTCATCCACATCCCTGTTAGGAACGTTTTGTTTGTTAAGCTGTTTCTTTATCTCAAGTATGTTTTTCGAGATACGTTGACGCAAACTCAAAGGATGTAAATTACGTAAGCCGCCAATGTAGGTCATTTCCATCCCCTCCCATGATATATTGAAGTATATATAATCATGAATGCTGATAGATTACACTCTAGGTCATGGACTCATAAATAACCATCATTCTGTTTGGTCGAAACTTGCTCTAGCTCCCCATATAGGAGCCGCCATTGATGTGGATGATCTGCCCGTTGATAAAGGCTTGCTCGGGTGAGCACAGGAATTTGGCGGCAGATGCGATCTCGCTGATCTGAGCTTTACGCGGCACCGGCGGCAGGGTATCGCGCTGGGGAATGGCGCCAGCCGAAGCTGGGCGCATGGTGTCGACCGCGCCGGGTGAAATCATATTGGCGGTGATGCCCTGTCCGCCAAATTCAGCCGCGAGCGCGCGTGTGAAACCTGTGAGCCCCCCCTTGCCGGTGAGATTGTTGGCGCGGCGCGCGTAACCCGAATGCCACGCCACGCCGCCAAGCGTGACGATACGGCCCCAGCCGCGCTCGATCATCATCGGTAAAATGGACTGGGCGCAATGAAACGCGCCATCGAGTGAGATATCAATTACCCGCCGCCAGGTTTCATAATCCATGTCGAGAAAATCAACCTGGCCTCTGGCGGACGCGTTGGAGATGAAAATATCTATGGCGCCGAA
This sequence comes from uncultured Hyphomicrobiaceae bacterium, assembly GCA_964402825.1. Taxonomy (GTDB): domain Bacteria; phylum Pseudomonadota; class Alphaproteobacteria; order Rhizobiales; family Methyloligellaceae; genus UBA2767. The sequence goes on along the minus strand of CAYOEI010000344.1, from coordinate 5,792 downwards.
TGCTTCAGCCCCGGCCCTCACCATGGTTTGCACCGCATCCTGGTTCGTGACGTCAGCCACCTGAACGAGGCTGCCGCCCCCGTTGGCGCTGATTTCATCGGCAACGCCCTGCGCGGCATCTAAGTCCTGCAATGTATTGACGACGATATTGGCGCCAGCCTGGCTCAGGCTGAGGGCTATGGCGCGCCCGATGTTCCGGGATGCACCGGTTACGAGCGCAGTCTTCCCCTCAAGTGGTCTCCCATCCACGGCTCATCCTCCTGATTTTTTGTAATGCTGATCCAGATCAAGGCGGTTTTGTTCTCAAGCGTCATCCTTACACAGCGTCTGAAACAGGAGGACATAAAATGAGTGAGGGAGAAGTTCTATATCTCGGTCTGGTGATCGGGGGGTTTGCTCTGTTCGCCCTGGTCATGGGCTATGTAAATCAGCGTCAGAAATAGATCTGTTCACCCCGAACAACTGCCGCCGCCCAGAACACAGAATTTCGAGCAGTGGGGATGGCACAGCTTGACCGCGCCCTTCTCGAACATGCCGCCATCCGCGTGTGCGGCCGGCTTGAGCGTTGAGCCCATGCCGAAAGCCGGGCTGTAGGGCAACAGCGTGCAAGGCAGCACGGTCAGTTTTTGCGCGCCTTTTCGTTTCACGATCATCCGGCTGGTGGCGCACATCATGTCACCGGGCTTCACGCCCAGCAGGCCCCAGCACGCGGTGGTGATTTCGGGAACCTCAATTGTTTCATCCATCTCGGGGAACAGCGTCAGCGCATGCGTGTCGTTCGCGTCGATTTGCCAGCCGCGGCTTGCGATCAGCTGTGCATAGCCCTTGCGCGCCTGATCCTCTTTTTCGTTCCAGCACGTGCGCCCGGCGATCGCAATACGGAAATTGTTCTTAGCAAGCCAGTCGAGGCCGGCCAGCGTGTGTTTCCAGCTGCGCGGACCACGCTCGGTCTCATGCAACACTTGCGTGTAGTGATCGAGAGAGACGCGCAGGTTAAGTTTCGCGCCATGCTCGTCGCGCAATTTCAGCAAACCTTGCTTGATGTGTTTGCGCTGCATGGGCTGCATGGCATTGGTGAGAATCAGCACATCATGGCCGCGAACAAGCGCGTCGCGCACCATGTCCAGCATGTCCGGGTTCATGAACGGCTCGCCGCCGGTAAATCCGATCTCGCGCGTGCCCAGACCAAGCGCTTTGACCTCATCAAGAAACTCAGCCGTCTCCGCAACCGAGATATAGACCAGAGCATCGTTGCTCGGGCTCGACGCGATATAGCAATTAGCGCATTCGATATTGCACAGAGTACCGGTGTTGAACCAGAGCGTCTCCAGCCGATCGAGCGCCACGCGCGCGCGCGGCTGGCCATCGGCCGTAATGTCCGGGTTGCTAAACCTGGATCGGGCCGGAATACGGCCGCTGATTCCTCGCTCCAGAAATACATCGCTCATTGTGTTTTCGAATCCTCATAATACAGAACGCGGACACTAACATTATGGATGCATACTGATACTCACATTCCGGGTAGTCCGGATTGACCGTACCGCCCGGTTAGCTTTTCGCGCCTCACATGTCGTGCTATGAGGTGTTTTAAACATATCACGCGGGTGTAGCTCAGTGGTAGAGCACGAGCTTCCCAAGCTCGGTGTCGAGGGTTCGATTCCCTTCACCCGCTCCAATTTTCCTGCAGAAATCAAAAAAAACATATGAACAAAGACACTCCTGCCACCGACCTCACAATACGTGACAGCTTCAGCCATTGGACGCCGGTTACGATCCGTTTTTCCGATCAGGACCCGCTCGGGCACGTCAATAATGTTTCCATCACCGCCTATGTGGAGGCATGCCGCACCATGCTGATCCATAAATTTCTGCTGCGCGAGCAATATCCTGACCTCGACTATGTCCTGGTGCATTTGGATATCGATTTCGTGGCCGAGTTTCATTACCCCGGCACGGTCGATGTCGGCGGCCGGGTCGAGCGCGTTGGCGGCAAGTCGTTCACCACGGGCTATGGCTTGTTCATCGGCGGCAAATGCCTCGCCACTGCGCGCTGCGTGAATGTCTTTTTCGATACGCTGAAACGGGAAAGCATTGCCCCGCCGCAAGATGTGCGGGCGTTGCTGGCCGGGGCGCTCTAGGCCAAAATGCCGTCTTCAAGAGCGGGGTTGAAGCGCACGCGGTGCCTCTTGGACTTGCGGGGCGCGGCAAACTTTATTCGACCCGGATGCCTGGAGACTGCCGGTTTCTTGCGCTCGCGCATCGGCCCCACATAATTTTTTGAAATAACGAAGGGGCGGGGATACGCCATCAGTGTGTGAATGTGCTTATACAGATCCTTCGGAGCAATCGGCTTGGCCAGCATGCCGTTGATGCCAGAGTCGAGCGCCCGCATGACCTTCTGATGGTCAGGCATCCCGGTGATCAGGAGAATGGGAACTTTCCGGTTACAGCAATTTTTGTCATGGCGGATCAGCTTGGCGAAATCCGCGCCATCAAGCTCGCCGAGGAAAAAATCAAGGATGATCAAATCGACGGGCTCGCTATAAACCAAATCTATGGCGCCTGGGACGTCCTTGGCGAAACGCATATCATTGATATCGAAGCCGCGGAGCATTTCGCCCAGCAATCTGCGCATGAGCGAATGATTCTCGACAATCAGCACACGCAATTTCGAGAATTCGACTGATGGTTTGTACATGGCTTTTACGCGCCTCAACTATAGTGCTCCAACATTGGCTCATGATGGTTAAAAAAGAGCTAGAGCATGAAGCCCGGGGAAATTTTAGTGAATAACAATAAATCCAACGCTTTTGACGCGATCATCCTTGGCGCCGGTGGAGCGGGGATGCTGTGCGCCGCCATCGCGGGCCAGCGCGGGCGAAAAGTGCTTTTGATCGACCATGCCGACAAGGCGGGAAAGAAAATCTTGATATCAGGCGGCGGCCGCTGCAATTTCACCAATCTCAACACGCTGCCAGAGCGTTTTCTCTCCGCCAATCCGCATTTTGCCAAATCCGCGCTCAGCCGCTACAGCCCGCAAGACTTTATCGCGCTGGTTGAGCGGCACCGCATCGCCTGGCATGAAAAGACGCTGGGTCAGCTTTTCTGCGATGGTTCGGCGAAGCAGATTGTGGAAATGCTGCTTGATGAGTGCGCCAAAGGACATGTTGAGTTGAGTTTTGGGCTAGGGGTGCGCGAAGTAGACCATGGCGATGCGATTTTTCGCGTTTCCTACGGCGATAGCACGGCAAGCGCGCCCGCATTGGTGATCGCCACCGGCGGTCCTTCAATACCGAAAATGGGCGCGACCGGCTTTGCCTATGATCTGGCCCGAAAATTCGGCCTCAAGGTGGTCGAGCCAAGACCGGCCCTGGTGCCACTGACGCTGGGCGGGGACGAGACCGAATTCCGCTCGCTGTCCGGGGTTTCCGCGCAAGTCATTGCCCGATGCGGCAAAGCTGAATTTCGCGAGGCGGCCTTGTTTACATTTAAAGGCATGTCCGGCCCCGCCATCCTGCAGATTTCGTCATACTGGAAACGCGGGGGTGATATCGGCATCGATTTCCTCCCCGAGGCGAAGAGTGGCTGGCTTTTGGAAGCAAAACGCACCCAGCCGCGCATTTCATTGCGCGCGGTCCTGGCTCAGACGCTGCCGGCGCGCCTGGCGGATATGCTGGCTGAACGGACCGGGCTGGCGGGCGAGCTGGCGAATATACCTGACGCCAGGCTTGTAGAAGCTGAGCAACGCCTCGCCAATTGGCGATTCAGCCCCAATGGCAGCGAAGGGTTTGCAAAAGCTGAAGTCACCATCGGCGGTATCAGCACGAAAAACCTGTCATCCCGCTCCATGGAAGCGAATTCGGTAGCCGGACTTTATGCGATCGGAGAAGCGGTAGATGTCACGGGCTGGCTTGGCGGTTACAATTTTCAATGGGCCTGGGCCAGCGGCTGGGCCGCCGGACAACACCTATAAGTCAACACCTATAAGTCAATGCTTATAAGACAGTTCCAGTAAGGCGTACGTTCTAGGTCATGAATTACACGCGCAGGTTGGCGACCACGTATCATACACGCATTAATACTCTAATCTGCGACTATAAATGAATTTTTATGGTTAAATACGCGACAAAACATAATATTCAAAGAGTCTACGCAATATCGACTCTAAATATCCCGCACTAGATTTACCATTACTATAAATGATCCTACCGTTTAACTGGCGTTAGCATATTATAAACCCTACTAAACAAGGGCAAAGATATTTGGAAAGATGCGATGTTGAGAGTAGAATCAAGAAAAACCCAGCGTACACCCGCTTTTTTGGGTGCAAAAATCTTCTTCGATAACAAACCATCCACGTTTGATTGTCTGGTCAGGAACATCTCGGACGAGGGCGCCTACATTAAAATTGAAACAATCTGGGACATTCCGGAGACTTTTCGTCTCTACATTAATAAATACGGCAAAAGTGTCGAATGTCATGTCCGGTGGAAAGCCCACGGTAAGCTGGGCGTCAGCTACTCTTAATATCCCAAGCCACGTCAAAAACTGTCAAATCCAATAAAACCTGAGAGATTTCTTGAGATATGAGATTTCTGTTTTACTTAGCCGTCTACGCGCTGAGCTTCATTCCCGCAGCCATGCTGGCCAATTTCATGAGCGAAGCGGTTGCTGCGCAGGTCATCAGTGACTTTGAGCAGATCATAAGCGCCATTGAAAAGATTAGGTCATGAACTCATCTAAACGCTGGCTGCAGCCCGGGGCGGAACTGCTTCGGTATCAGAGTTTGGTGAACTGCCTCAGTTTTTCGTTATCCTCAATGCAGTAATAGCTGCTGATCCGGCTGACCAGCCCCTCTCGCATCCACTCCTTGAGCTGCCGATTCACATTCTCCCGTGCTGAGCCGGTCATCCGGCCCAGTTCAGCCTGCGTAAGCTTCTGGCGGACGAGAATGCGCCCCCCCTCAAGCGGTTCGCCAAATCCCTCAGCCAGGCGCAAAAAAAAACGCGGGCCAGCCGTCCGCGCAATGGCAGAAGCTGTTGCATCGTGGCCGCCTCGTTGGATGTGCGCAGCCGGGTGCTGAGAATCTCCAGCATATGCACGTAAATTACCGGGTTGTTATCGGCGGCATGTTTGAAATCGCGCGAAGCGAGAAAGGCAAGGGTGCAGGGTTTGAGCGCGGTTGCAGTTGCCGACCTTGGCTGGGCATCTATAAGTCCCATTTCGCCAATCACATCACCTGCGCCCAGCATGGCCAGCAGGTTTTCATGGCCATCCGATGAGACTATCGAAACTTTCAGAACCCCTTCCAAAATGGCGAAGCAGCCATCAGAGGGGTCGTCCTGTTTGAAGAGCAGTTCATTTTGCTGAAGGGTTTTGAGGCGTGAGTAACGCGCCAGTCCATCAAGCACGGACCTCTCCAATCCCGCAAAAAGTGCGGAACTCTCCAATATTGATCCATCGAAATGCCCGTCGCTCATATCAAACAGGATAACAAGCCGGGGGCAGAAGCTCGACCTTTATTAATTGCGCAACGAAGTTGAACGAAATAGCGGAAAAATCATCAAAACCCAAAAAGTGTGATTCGCGTCACTTCTGATCAAGCCAGGCATAGCCATTTCCTGAACAACAGCAAGAGCCACCAAACAGACGTGAACTTGAACCAAGGACAAGACCCATGTTGAAGAAGACCCTGCTTACCGCTGCCGCAGCCCTTGCCATCACCACTGGCGCGACCGCTATCAGCACCCCCGATGCCAATGCCGGCGTCAAAATTAATGTCACCTTCGGCC
>CAYOEI010000343.1:0-7225 GCA_964402825.1 uncultured Hyphomicrobiaceae bacterium | reverse complement strand
ACCGGGCCGTTTATATCTTTCAATGTCTCCATGGCATCACCAACCCGGATTTCGGCATATTCGCTCAATCCGGCTTCCTCCAGATTGGCGCGGGCTTTTTCGGCCTTGGTTTCTTTCAGCTCCGAGCTGATGACTCTGCCGCCCAGATCTTTGGCGGCAGCCGCCAGATAAATGGTGGAGATGCCAAATGATGAACCAAATTCGACGATTGTTTTCGCGTCAATGGTTCTGGCGCTCAAATTGAGAAATTCTCCCATCGCCGGCTCAATCGAGAGATACACATCATTCGGATAGAGATCGTAGGTGAACGAACCATCCGCCTTGGCCGCGTCGATTTGCGCACGGCGGTCCGCCAGCCGCGCCGTATCGCCTTTTGCAAGCTCATGCTCGCGCGCGAGTACCGCTTGCACTTTCGGGTCATCAAGGCTGTTCATCTGAGCTCCCGCGCACGGCGTCGAAATAACTACCCGCCGCCGTCGTCAACAACTTTGGAATATGCGTGTAGATATAGCGCACCCCTTTGCCAATGACGCTTTGGACCGCGTCCGTGCTCGCGGGCATACCGGGTGTGTGTCCTGCGGCAACGATTTTCGCCAATGTTTCGTCGATGGCTTTGGCAACCGGCTCCGCCTTGGGGTTGCCAGGGTATCCCATGGATTGCGACAGATCAGAGGGGCCAATGAAGAACACGTCAATACCCTCGATCTTCAATATCTCATCCACATTCTCAAGCGCTTCGGCATCTTCAATCTGCACGCAAACCAGCGTCTCGCGGTTGGCCATCTCGATATAGTCATCCGAGTTCATTGCCAGGCCATAGCCCTGAGCGCGGATGCCGGCAGCCATGGTGCGCGTGCCTTGCGGGTGATATTTTACCGCCGCCACGGCTCCGCGCGCATCGTCCGCCGTGATGACGTGGGGCACCTGCACGCCCATCGCGCCCAGATCCATCACCTGATGGATTTCCCTGGGCGCCTTGGAAGGCGGGCGGACAATGGCGGTCAGGCCGGCCGCCTGCGCCGCCATAATGAGATGCTCGACGCTTTCCAGCGAGATAGAGCCGTGCTCGCAGTCAACCAAAACCCAATCGAAACCAAGACCCGCCGCCATCTCAACCATTTGCGGCGAGGGGAACATGATCGACAGGCCGAAGGCGGGTTCTTGGGCCGCGAATTTTATTTTCATCTGGTTGGGCGTCATTTTTTTTAAAACTCCTGCCGGGTCTAGAGAGAAGCATCGCTCTGGCGCATGACCGCGGGTGCGGCATCGGGGAGGGCATGTGCGAGCAAGGCCTGTTTGCGCATAAGGTTTATTTTATGGGGTATGGAAAGAGGGCCCGACTGGCCGTTGAACTGGCGGTAGAGGAAATGAACATTGGTCATCATGCGCTCCGGAGAATCCCATCCCGACTGCGGCATTGCACGAAATTCATCACTTGAAACAATGTGATGCGCGGCTTTTTTCGCCGGCATCGCGTCCTCATGGCACTTTCGCGCCGCGCCGCGCACAAACTCCCAATAGGTTTTTACTTCACGCACCCCATCCTTGTCCGTGATGGGTCCATGGCCGGGAATGATGGTATCGACCTGCAAATCGAGAATGAGATCGAGGGCATGCAGCCAGTTCTCTACTGGTCCGGCCCACATCACCGGGGTCGATCCGATAAACAGGATATCGCCCGCGAACAGGGTTCGCGCTTCAGGCACATAGACCATCAAATCACCGGTGGTATGAGCAGGGCCAACTTCGATGAGCTGAAACCTGCGCCCGCCAACTTCTTTCCAGATGGTGCCGGAGAAAGTTTGGCTGGCCGGCGTGTGGGTAATCTCATTGAAAGTGTAGGGCAGGCACATGGCGCTAAACCAGTGGCCGACCTTTTGCGGCTGCCCGAGGGGTATCTGCATTAAAACCCGGCCGAGTTTCTCGAAGGCCAGCATGGAACCCGGTTTGTGATGGTCCATTTCCGCGCGGGCCGCGGCCGAGGTGATGCTGTCAATATTAGCAACAAGTTCATTGCCCCAGAAATGGTCCCCGTCCGCATGGGTATTTACAAGCAGCTCAATCGGCGCATTGCGCAATAGCGGATCCATGGCATCCAGCATGGTTTGCGTGTGCCTCAGATCCCACAGCGTATCAATGAGCAAAGAGTGTTCCTGCCCAACCACAAGCCCTGAATTGGACTCGCCCCAAGAACCATTCGGCACCATCCAGGCGTATAACTGGTCTCCCAGATCCCACAGGCCTTCCTGGTAAGCGGGCGTTTCACGAAAGCGCGTACGCTTTGCGCCAGTGGGGGCAATGCATTTGGCGGCTTTTTTTGCCATGAACTACCGCCGGCGCGGAGTTTTTCGCGCGGCGCCTTTCAACGGCGGTGCGATGCGATTTCGTAAAGTTCCAATTTGTTCAACTTCAAGTTCAACCACATCGCCCGCTTTCAGGTTTCGTCCCAACTCCAGTCCGGAGCCTTTACCATGCCGTCCGGAGCAAGTGCCGGAACCGATTATCTCACCGGGATATAGTGTCTCTGAAGCAGATATGTAGGAGATGAGTTTCTCGAATGTCCAATGCATGTCCGCGGTTGTGCCGCGCGACCATTCCTCACCATTGACCCGGGTGATCATGGTCAGGTTATAGGGATCGGGAATGTCATCCGCCGTCACCATCCACGGACCAATAGCGTTGCCGGTATCGAAATCCTTGCCCTTGGCCGGGCCCAGCCGGCCTTTCATCTCGCGCATCTGTACGTCGCGGGCTGAAAAATCATTGAAGATGGTGTAGCCCGCAATGTGATCATGGGCCTTGGATGGGGGAATGTCGCGGCCACCCTTGCCAATGATGATGGCCCACTCCATTTCGTAATCGAACTGCTTCGTGTAGGCGGGGATCCTGACCATGGCGTCATGCCCCACGACGGAAAAGCGGTTGCCCTTGTAATAGATCGGCCGCTCGTACCAGGTCTTGTTCAGATTGTAGGCGATGCTTCGCCGCCGTCCGAACCACTTCTCGATCATTTCATCTAATTTGCCAAACCGCCCCAGACCAACGGTGCGAATGGAATTAATGATGTGCTCCTCGAACGCCATCCCATCGCGTAAGGACTCTGGTACGGGCAGGGGGCTGAGGAAGGTGGTGCTCGTAACCGGCAGGCTGGTGCCCTTCGGCGCCTTGGAGCCAACGAAGTCCTGCACGATATAGGCCTTGTACTGGGATTCGGCCCCTGCCTGCAGGAACGCCAGCATGCTGGAAAAATGTGGTGAGGGTGCGCCTTCCAGTGCAACCAGCCCGGCTTGAAGCAGGGCAATGGTCTTGTCACCATTGATGAGCGCGCCAAGTTGCGGCAGACCATCTGGCCCGATGACCGTGGCGAGTTTCACCGCATTTTCCCCTTTATAAGCCAAATTGTTCTACCCACCGCGAGGGTGCTTCGCGCCGCCCGCCGGGTCAATAGTTTCTGCCTGTTGAGCGTAAATTTTCGGTAATCAGATTTAGTTGAGTCTTAATTATACTGTTTCTCATGAGCCCAAGGTTAACGTAGTGTCGCAGTCATGCAGCCTTTTTACGCCACTCTTTCTGCCCTTGCGGTCTATGCCTTGTTCTGGTGGCCCGCACCGGCGAAAGCTGCTGATATACTGGTCGATCTGGAGCTTGTTCTTGCGGTCGACGTTTCACTGTCGATGGACAGGTTCGAGCAGGAATTGCAGCATCAGGGCTATGTCGCGGCGATGCAAAATCCACAAGTGCTGCGCGCGATTGAGACCGGGCTGCACAAGCGCATTGCAGTTATTTTCGTTGAGTGGGGCGGCGAGAATTATCAAAATATCAAAGTGCCCTGGACGCTGATTGACGGGAAAGTGGCGGCTGTCAGGTTTTCGGAAGAGCTTGCGCGCAACAAGCTGACCGCTTTACCACGTACTTCTATTTCTTCGGGGGCCCTCTTTTCAGCCACGTTATTTGAGAAAAATGGATTTAACGGTACGCGGCGTGTGATCGATATTTCGGGCGATGGTCCGAACAATCAGGGCGTCTTCGTGCATCATGCCCGCGATGCCGTCATATCGAGTGGGATTACCATCAACGGCCTACCGGTGATGCTTCGTGCCGGGCAGGAGCCAGGCTTCTTCGATCTGACCAATCTGGACGTTTATTACGAAGACTGCGTCATTGGCGGGCCCGGCGCCTTTATCGTGCGGGTGCGTGATGAGAAGAATTTCGCCAGCGCCATACGCCGGAAACTCATTCTCGAGATTGCAGGGGGTGCGCCCAGGATCATTCGTGCGCAGGCCATCTGGCGGCAGCCGCCTCGCATAGACTGCCGGATTGGAGAAAAGCTCTGGGATGAATGGCTGGGGTATCAGGACTAGGGTCCTGACCCTAGGTCATGCAACCGGGCTATTTGGCTTTGCCAAAGCCTCCGCCGGTTGGCGTAACAATGGTGATTGCCTCGCCCGGCTCCAGAACCGTGTGATCGCATCCTTTGAGTTTTTCAATCCTTCCATCCGCACGGCGCACGGAGTTTGCGCCGCACTCTCCTGGTTCTCCGCCATTCATGCCGTAGAGCCGCACCTCCCGGTAACCCGACAAAATCGCGCAGTCCATCCGCTCCAGAAACCTTATTGTCCTGGAAATGCCGTCTCCAGCATGCCATTTGCCTTTGCCGCCGGAGCCTTTGCGAATATGGAAATCCTCCAGCAGGACGGGATAGCGTAATTCCAGAATTTCAGGATCCGTCAGCCGCGTATTGGTCATGTGCACATGAACCGCATCCGCGCCGTTAAAGCCTTGCCCCGCCGGGGCGCCGGAGCAGATGGTTTCGTAATACTGGTATTGCTCATTGCCGAAGGTGAGATTGTTCATGGTGCCCTGCGAGGGGCCCATTGCGCCCAGTGCGGCGAACAGGCAGTTGGTAACCACCTGGCTCGTCTCCACATTACCGGCGACGACGGCGGCAGGATAAACCGGCGACAGCATGGAGTTTTCCGGCAGGATAATTTCTATCGGTTTCAGGCAGCCGGCATTTATCGGGATACGGTCATCGACCATGACCCGGAATACATAGAGCACCGCGGCCTGGGTAACGGGTTCAGGCGCATTGAAATTATTGTCCTGCGCCGGACTGGTGCCGGTGAAATCGACACACGCCGTGCGGGCTTTTTTATCCACGCGAATGGCGACGCGGACATGCGTGCCCTGATCCATTTCAACTTCAAAAGTTGAATCTTTAAGGGCATCGATGACGCGGCGCACGCTTTCTTCCGCATTGTCCTGCACATGGCCCATATAGGCCTGCACCGTCTCCAGGCCGAAATGCTCGACCATGCCCCGCAACTCAGCCACGCCTTTTTCATTGGCGGCGACCTGCGCTTTCAAGTCAGCGATATTGTCGCCCGGGTTGCGCGCGGGATATTTTGCTCCGGTCAAAAGCGCGCGCGTCTCGCTCTCACGGAACCTTCCTGCTTCAACCAGCCGGAAGTTGTCGATATAGACGCCTTCTTCTTCAATTGTTTTCGCATCGGGGCTCATGGAGCCCGGCGTAACGCCGCCTATATCTGCATGGTGGCCGCGGCTCGCGACATAAAAAAGAATAGTCTCCTGATTATCGTCGTACACCGGCGTGACGACGGTGATGTCCGGCAGATGCGTGCCGCCATTATAGGGGGCGTTGAGCATATAAATATCGCCGGGGCGCAGCTTGCCTTTATTTTCCCGTATTATCGTTTCAACGCTTCTGTCCATTGAGCCCAGATGCACGGGTATATGCGGCGCGTTGGCGATGAGTTGGCCCTCGCCATCGAAAAGCGCGCATGAGAAATCGAGCCGTTCCTTGATGTTGACCGAATGAGCGGTGTTTTGCAGCGCCACCCCCATCTGCTCGGCAATCGACATGAACAGATTGTTGAACACTTCCAGCATGACAGGATCAGCATCGGTCCCGACCGCATCCCATTTTGGGCGCGGTGTGGATCGCGTGAGAAGCAGGTGATTGTGCGTGGTCACCTCAGCGCGCCAGCCCGGCTCAATGACGACGGTCTGGTTGTCTTCAATCAGGAGGGCGGGCCCGGGTATCTCATGTCCCGGCTCAAGTTGCCGGCGTAGAAAGACGCTCGCCTCATGCCACTCGCGATTTGAAAAGAAGCGGGTGGCCGCGTGGGGCTGAGGAACGGGCGCCTTGGTAAGCGGTAATTCCTGCTCGCGTGCGTCCGCGCCGCCGCCGCTGGTTTCAACCTCAATCGTCTCGATGATGATCGGGCAATCAGGATCGGTAAAACCGAAACGCTGTTTGTGATCGGATTCAAAAGCGGCGCGCATCGTCTTCATGGTTCCGGTTGCGACCGGCAGGGCTGTATCGGTTCCGAGATAGCGCAGATGGACGCGCACCTGCGTGCTCATGTCGTCTTGGGCCACGTCCTGCTTGGTAAGCTCTTGTGTATTTTCAGTTGTCAGTTCTGCAACCAGGACGTTCACGTCTTCCAGCACGGCGTCTTCCAGCGTCTTCTCGATGGCGTGCAGGCGCGTGGCGCTGATATCGGCAAGTCCCATGCCATAGGCTGACAGAACACCCGAAAGAGGGTGCATATGGATGGTTTCCATGCCCAGCACATCGGCGATCATGCAGGCATGCTGCCCGCCTGCGCCGCCAAAGGAGACGAGTGCATATTCGGTCACGTCATAGCCGCGCTGAATGGATATTTTCTTGATGGCGTTGGCCATGTTTTCCACTGCAATACGCAGGTAGCCGTCCGCGGTTTCTTCCGGGGAGAGATCGTCCGCGATATCGACGGCAAGTGCATCAAATGTGTCTGCGACCACGCCTGCATCCAGCGGCAAGTCCTGGCTGGTTCCAAAAATGGCGGGGAAAAATTCCGGATTCAGTTTGCCGACCATCACATTGGCGTCGGTTACGGTGAGGGGGCCGCCGCGCCGGTAACAGAGCGGTCCTGGATTAGCCCCGGCGGAGTCCGGTCCAACCCGGAAACGCGCCCCGTCATAATGCAGGATTGACCCGCCGCCGGCGGCCACCGTGTGAATGCGCATCATCGGTGCGCGCATGCGTACGCCGGCGACCTCGGTTTCGAAGCTGCGCTCATAGCTGCCGCCATAATGGGAGACGTCGGTGGATGTGCCGCCCATGTCAAAGCCAATAATTTTGGTAAGACCGGCAATCCTTGCGGTTTCAATTGCGCCAACCACGCCGCCTGCCGGGCCGGACAAAATGGCGTCCTTACCC
>CAYOEI010000342.1:0-13103 GCA_964402825.1 uncultured Hyphomicrobiaceae bacterium | reverse complement strand
GTCCTGCGGGCCTTCAAGTGCTGCTATACCGGCATATTGCGCCGGGGCATTGACACAGGAATGGCAGTTGACGGCGAGGCGGCGGATATGGTCGACCAGCCTGGCCGGCCACACTCCATATCCCATGCGCCAGCCCGTCATCGCATACGTCTTGCTCCAGCCGTCGAGCAGGATCACCCGCTCGCGCAAGCTCTCATAGGTGAGCAAACTTTTGTGTTCCAGACCGTCATAGGTCATCTGCCCATAGATCTCATCGGACAGGATGGCCACGTCAGGCCACTGCTCGAGACCTTTTACCAGCTTGTCGATTTCATCCCCCGGAGTCACGCCGCCGGTCGGATTTGCCGGACTGTTCAAAATGATCAGCCTTGTCGCTGGCGTGATCAACTCCAAAACGTCATCGGCGGAAAACGCAAAACCATTCTCCTCTCGAATGGGAATCGGGACGGCCCGCGCTTCGGAATAATCGATAACCGAGCGGTATATGGGAAATCCCGGATCGGGGGTGATGATCTCGGCGCCCTTTTCGGCAAACATCAAAATGGCGAAGAACATCGTCGGTTTGCCGCCCGGCATAACAACCACATGCCCAGGATCGACCTCAACACCGAGCCGCCGGTGAATGTCGGCGGCAACGGCCTCTCTCAAGGAGGGTATTCCTGCCGCCGGCGTGTAGCCGTGATGACCGTCCTTAAGCGCCTTGATGGCGGCCTCGACGATATGAGGCGGGGTTGGAAAATCAGGCTGTCCGATACCCAGATTGATGATGTCGCTCCCTTGAGCAACCAGCTCGGCGGCGCGGGCGAGCACGGCAAAGGCGTTTTCGTCACCCAGCCGCGAGAGATTTTTGGCAAGTTTGATCATTGTCCCCATCACGATACTCAATCGATGGATTTGAGAAAACCATATTTGCGTGCAGCGAGAATGATCGCGGGCAGGAACAGCAGATCAGCCACGATCGCCGCCGCAATAGTAGCCATGAACAATTTACCGAACAAACGCATGGATGGCAGGTCTGAGATAACGGTCGCGGCCAGACCCGCGATCAGCACCATCGTCGTGAGTATAAGCACCGGCCCGATCCGCGTAAGGGTCTCGGCAACCCCGTCCTGGAGATTTTTTGCACGGTTTGTTTCAATGCGCAGACGGCTGAGAAAATGAATTGTGTCATCGACAGCGATGCCGAACCCAACCGTGAGTGCGATGACGCTGGCATATTCCAGCCCGCCACCAGTGAGATTCAGCAAGCTGCCAGCCGCAACAATGGGGAAGAGATTTGGCAGGACTGACAGCACCAAGATTTTGAACGAGCGAAATGCAATGCCGATCACGACGATAACCACGACCATCGCGGCCAGAAGCCCCCAGTTGAGCTGCCGGATCATTTCCGAGCTTCGCAATGCCGAGACAGCCGCCAGGCCGGTGACTGTGAAGCTCATTTCAGGATATTTTGCGCGCAGGCCCGACAGGCTCGCATCCATATTCTTGAGTACCGGAACCGTATCCCCGGCATCAAGATTGGGCAGGCGGCCCGTAACCAATGCGGAAGGTGCGTCCTTGGCGACGAAGCGCTGGACCAGATGTTTCGGAAGCTGCTTTAAGTAATCTTCCAGAGCGCCGGGCTGGGTTTCACCTGCCTGGATAAGCCAGCGGCGCAAGGTTTCGAGCGACCATACATTGCCGACACCTGATTGCTTTTCGATCAGGTCGTGGGTCGCGGCAAGAGCCTCCACGATTTCAGGGTCGGTGACTTTTTTATCCTCGGGCCATTCCAGCATGATGTGAACTGGATGCGCGCCTGTCAGTTTCAGGTCCAGGCGCTGCGATGTCGCTATCGACTGCTTATTATCCGGCACCTGGTCACTGAGGCGGTAACGCGGCTCCAGCTGGAAATGCAGAGAGGTAAAAACCGCGAACAGAACCAGCCCGGCAATGGCAAGCAGGCGGTAACGGGTTCTGAGCCATCCGGCAAAATTGGTGCACAGAGCTTCCAGCCAGTCTATCGCCTTGTGGCGGTTCGCCTCCGTCCGAATAAACTCTTTCTCGTCGCGGAACATCAGAACCACCAGGATTGGCAGCAGTACTATGACTGTAACGAAGGCAAGCAGAGTGGCCAGCGCGGCGGCGATACCGAATGTCCGGATCATGCCGGAGTCGGTGAGTGTCAGCGACATGAAGGCTATGGATGTGGTGATGGAGGTCAAAACGCAGGCCGGCCCGACAGTGAGGATTGCGTGGCGCACAGCGGCAAACCGGTCATCCCCCTCCCCCAGACGGCGGCGGATGGAGAACACCATATGCATGGCGTCAGTGAAGGAAATTACCATCACCAGCGGGGGGATGACGTTGATAAACGTGTTAAGCCGCAAATCCACCCACCCCAGCAAACCCATCGCCCACAGCACCGCAATGGCCGGACAAATCGAAGTGATGAACACCAGTTTTACCCGGCGGAAAAAAGCAAAGCAGATCAGCATGCCCACCAGGAATCCGGTCCCGTTATAGATCAGCCGGTCGCGCCCGATCGCTTCACGGATTTCCAGTTGCATGACCGGAGCGCCAGCAAGCTGAACGCGCAGTCCAACGGGCTCCAGAACGGCTCTCGACACCTGCTCGATTTCCTTGATCGACGCGAAAAGCCCATTTTTCTCGATAACGTCCTGCTTCAGGGACATGATGAGAAGCGTGAGCTGGCTCTTGCCATCGGGCCGCGAAAGAAGTTTGCCGCCAATCAGCGGATGATCAACCACCCGCTTGGCAAGCTTCTCAAACTCTTCGCCCGTCGGCAGCACCGTCGGCAGGAGCGGCGGCGGATAGCCGGTCGCATCGGGCGGCTCACGCATTGAGAATATTGAAATGATACCCTGGACGGCTTCCACAAGCTGCAAATCCAGATGCAATGACCTGATTTCCTCAAGAATTTCAGGCCGCATCAAATTTTCGGATTCCACCACCACGAGAACATCGAACTCGCTCGTCGGAAAGCGCTTGCTCATGAGCTCGTATTGGTCGAACTCGATCGAGTCAGAGGAGAATAATTCCGATAAGGAATGATCAGTTTTCAGGTTTGGCAACCCGAGCGCGCAGAACGCCGAGAACAGGACAAGCAGCGCCAAGGCGGTAAACGGCCGGCGAACCGCTGGCAATCCCATCCGTTCAAGTCCAAATCCCAGTGAGTTCATATGCGGTACACTTGATTGTGCGGCACGGCAATTCGCGCGATTGGAAGAGAGTGTTTTACTGGCCGAATCAGTCACAAACTATTGTGGCTTTTGCATTGGGCGCGCATCATGCAAAAAAAAACGGGAAAAGGAAACATTCATGAAACTGTTGCGTTATGGCCCCGCGGGCTCGGAGAAGCCCGGGCTTGTTGGAGGGAATGGAGAAATCAGATCCCTTGCCGGTATTATCGGCGATATTTCCGCGGATGTGCTGAGTGATGCGGGGCTTGCTAAACTCAAAGCGCTGGACCCGGCAACATTGCCCGTTGTCGCGGGAGAGCCCCGCCTTGGACCACCTGTTGCAGGCGTTCAGAAGTTCATCGGCATCGGATTGAACTATAGCGACCACGCAAAAGAAGCCGGCATGCCCGTACCCAACGAACCTATACTCTTTACCAAGGCGGTATCTTCGCTATCCGGGCCCAACGATGACCTCGTGTTTCCACCGGGCGCATTCAAGGCCGATTGGGAAGCGGAACTGGCGGTCATCATCGGCAGGAAAACACGCCTTGTGAGCGAAACGGACGCCCTCGCCCATGTCGCGGGCTACGCCGTGTGCAATGACGCGTCGGAACGCGCCTACCAGCTTGAGGGCACCGGCGACTGGCTGAAAGGCAAGAGCCAGGACACATGGGGTCCGGTTGGTCCCTGGCTGGTCACCCGCGACGAGGTGGCCGACCCGCAAGCGCTCGATATCTGGCTCGATGTGAATGGGGAGCGCATGCAGTCGGGCAGCACGCAGACCATGATTTTCCCGGTGCCGGAACTGGTGAGCTATGTCAGCAAGTTCATGACGCTCTATCCCGGTGACATCATCACCACCGGAACACCCCCCGGCGTTGCCATGGGCATGGACCCGCAACGCTGGCTGAAAGATGGCGACATCGTCACGCTGGGCCTTAACGGGCTGGGAGAACAGCGCCAGAAGGTTGTCTTCGCCTGAGTTCATGACCTAGTTCAACTGGGCTTGCCCCAGAGATCGAAAAAGTGATGCACGGGTCCGGCGCCCTGCCCCACTTTTAACGCATCGGCGGCGCTCATCGCGCCGGTAAGATAGGCCTTGGCCTGAGTGCAGGCGTCTTCCAGCGAAGCCCCTTTTGCGAGGCCTGCGGCGATGGCCGAAGACAAGGTGCATCCGGTACCATGTGTATTGCTTGTCGCGATGCGGGGAACCGCCAGGCGGGTCTGGCCATTATCCTGGGTGAGGATATCCACCGCCTCCGCGCCCTTTCCATGTCCGCCTTTTATCAGGACGGCTTGAGCGCCCAGCTCCAGCAGCCTGTCCGCCTGATCACGCATCTGCTCCTCATTAACCGCAATGCCCGGATCTCCCAGGAGCCGCGCGGCTTCGTAGAGGTTTGGCGTGATCAGCTTAGCAAGCGGGATGAGCCGTTCGCGCAGAGCCTGCTCCGCGCCGGACTCAAGCAAGGCGTCACCGCTCGTCGCCACCATCACCGGGTCGAGAATGACGGGAATATTTTCCAGAACGGCCAGCTTGTCAGCAACCGCATTAATGGCCTCAAGCGTCCCAACCATGCCGATCTTGATGGCCTTGAAGTCGAGATCATCGAACACCGCATCGAGTTGCGCGGTGATAAACGCGCCCGGCACGGCATGAATGGCCGACACCCGCTGGGTGTTTTGCGCTGTCAGCCCGGTGAGTACGCTCGCCCCATAGACGCCAAGCGCGGAGAAGGTTTTCAGATCGGCCTGTATGCCGGCGCCGCCGGAGCTGTCCGACCCGGCGATGGTGAGTGCAATTGGGATCATGGTTCACGCATTATCCGCCCCCCGGCCTCTTCGCGGCAAGGTGAAAGCGCGGGGTTCTGAAAAAAAGTCCCAATCCGGCATCTTTTTTGTCATCCTCCGGCATCATTCTTGTCATCCTCCGGCAACTCTTTTTGTCATCCTCCGGCCCCTCTTTTTGTCATCCTCCGGCTTGACCGGAGGACCCAGTATCCTCAGAGATTTGAAATTGAAGGATAGAGGTCCACCCAATTTGGGTTCTCTTCCTCTATCAGGGAAATTTTCCAGCCGCGATTGTACCGCTTGAGGCGTTTCTCCCGGCGGATTGCTGCCTCCACATCCTCAAAATGCTCGTAATAGACAAGGCGGTCCACATCATGTTTTTTGGTGAAACCGTCCGCTGCCTTCGTCTTGTGTTCATAAACACGACGCACAAGATTACTGGTCACGCCGATATAGAGCGTGCCGCCAATACCGCTTGAAAGAATATAAACTACATAGCCGCCGCCCGTGCCCATACCGCAAAGCTGGAGGATACTGGGTCCTCCGGTCAAGCCGGAGGATGACATTATGAGAGACCGGAGGATGACATTATGAGAGACCGGAGGATGACCAAAAGAAGCGCCGGAGGATGACATTATGAGAGGCCGGAGGATGACCAAAAGAGGCGATGGGGCATGACAAGAAAAAGCTGCGGTCAAAATCTTATCCCCGCCCCTCCCCATGCACATAAACTCCGCCCGGTTCCTTCCCGCTTACGGGACGGGCTGCAGAGCGTCTGTGTTCGTGGAAGGACTGCGGTTCCTGCGAGGGAGCGGGCTAACGTCCCGCACCCTCCCGGGCGTGCCGTCCCGGACCCGGGAGTACTACGGCTCCCGCGCCTGAGGCTGTAAGTGGATGCTTGGTCTAAAGGTTTTCGTCCTCAAGCAGGCGATAGCCGATAGGACAAGCAAAAATGATAAAGACGCCGGGCGGATTTCGAAAAGACATCGCGCGGGGCGCTGCGAAGCGGCCTTAAAAAACTACGGAGTGGTCGCGTTGCAAGAGGGGAGAATCGGGAATGACGGTGGAGAATCGGGAATGACGGGGGGAGAACCGGAATGGCGAAAGGAGAGTCAGCTAACGTCGCCCGCGTGCCGTGAACCCGCTAACCAATAAGCCCGAGCGCGGGGAACGTTTCAAGCATCCACCAGGAGATATATGACATGGTCCCGGTAAGAAACATGACGCCGGTAGCGACCAGCATACCGCCCATGATTTTCTCGACCGTGCCCAGATGCTTGCTGAAGCGCCGAAGAAATCCCATGAACGGACGAAATGCGAGGGCTGCCAGAATGAACGGAATACCAAGACCAAGCGAATATACACCCAGCAGTCTGATGCCCTGAGCAACAGAATCTTCGCCCGCCGCGACCACCAATATCGCCGCCAGGACCGGCCCGATGCACGGCGTCCAGCCAAACGCAAAGGCGATGCCGACCAGATAGGCGCCGATAAGTCCAACGGGCGCCGCATTGGATTGGCTGCGGAAGTCGCGGTAAAGAATCGGGATTTTGATAATGCCGAGAAAATGCAGGCCAACGATAATGATCGCCACACCAGCAATCTTGGCCAGCATATCAAGATTTTCCGCCACCAGTTGACCGATCAATGTCGCCGTCGCCCCAAGCGCGACGAAAACGGTCGTAAATCCGAGAACAAACGCGACCGAGGCAAATATTACCCGCGTATTGACGCCTTCGGCCGCCTCGCCCCCGCCGCTCAGCTGTTCGAATGTCGTCCCGCCAAGAAAACACAAATAGGGCGGGACGAGCGGCAGGACGCAAGGTGATAAAAAACTGATCAAACCGGCAACCAGCGCGCCGATATAAGTGATATCCATATGCTCGTTCGAACTCTTTAAGGTTTTGTCTCAGTACCCCGCACTGTGGTGCCGCAGCACCTGCCAATCAATAAACACCGCGATCACATTTACGCCAGTACGCCAGCGAATATTCCTAGAGTGCCGAGGACGCCTTGTCGCGAATGGCCGCAATACTGGCCGCATAATCACTGGTGCCATAAACAGCCGAACCCGCCACCAGCACATTTGCTCCAGCTGCCGCCGCAAGATGCGCCGTTTGCGTGTTCACGCCGCCATCAACTTCCAGATCAATCGGGCGATCACCAATCATTGAGCGCAGCTGTGCAATCTTCTCACACTGGCTGGCGATGAATTTCTGCCCGCCAAAGCCCGGATTGACCGTCATGACCAGTATAAGGTCGAGCAGGTCAATCACATGTTCGATGGCGTTTGCCGGTGTCGCCGGGTTGAGGGACACGCCGCACTTAACGCCCAGACCCTTAATCACCTGCAACGAGCGGTGGAGATGTTTATCCGCTTCCACATGCACGGTGATTATGTCGGAACCCGCTTTTGCGAAGGCTTCGAGATAAGGCGCGGCCGGATCAATCATCAGATGCACATCGAGCACTTTTTTCGTGTGCGGACGGATGGCCTCAACCACGCAGGGGCCAAATGAAATGTTGGGGACGAAATGCCCATCCATCACGTCCACATGCACCCAATCACACCCCGCCTCATCGATGGCCCGCACTTCTTCGCCAAGCCTGGCGAAATCGGCAGCCAGGATGGATGGAGCAATCAGGATTTTTGATGGCATGAATTTATAACTCTCCTTGGGGCCGGAACGGCTCTTTTCCTACCGCCCCAGCCCTCAAGGTACAAGCGAGATAGGGGTATATATGGTCCTGTGAGGTCTATTTGTCACTGCCGCAGTGCGGCAACGCCGGGAAGCTCCTTGCCCTCCAGCCATTCGAGGAACGCGCCTCCCGCGGTCGATACATATGTGAAGTCGCCGCCCACGCCAGCGTCATTCAGGGCCGCAACCGTGTCGCCCCCGCCAGCAACGGTCACGAGCGAGCCGCTTTTCGTGAGCCTTGCGGCCTCGCGCGCCAGCGCGAAAGTGCCCTCGCCGAAGGGTTCGATTTCAAAAGCCCCCAACGGCCCGTTCCAGAGCAGCGTCTTGCATGTGGCGAGCTTGCCGGTAAGCGCTTTTACCGTTTTGGGTCCCACATCAAGGATCATGGCGTCACCAGGTATGGCGCCGAGCGCACAAACCTCACTCAAAGCGCCCGCCTTGAACTCTTTCGCCACAACTGCATCCAGGGGCAGCAGAATCTCACACGCCGCCGACTCGGCCGCGTTCAATATCTCACACGCCGTATCCGCCAGATCATGCTCGCACAGTGAGTTCCCCACATTGATGCCTTGCGCGTGAAGAAAGGTGTTGGCCATGCCGCCGCCGATGATGACGCAATCGAATTTCTTCACCAGATTATTGAGCAGGGAAATCTTGCTGGATACTTTTGCGCCCCCGACAACCGCCGCGACTGGCAGTTCGGGGTTTTCAAGAACGCTCGACAGGGCGCTCACCTCCGCCATCATCAGCTCTCCGGCATAGGCGGGAAGCGCCCGCGCAAGCCCCTGCATGGAGGCATGTGCCCGGTGCGATGATGAAAAAGCCTCATTCACATAAATATCGCCAAGCGCCGCGAGTGCACGCGCGAACTCCGGGTCGTTGGCTTCCTCGCCTGAATGAAAGCGCAGATTCTCAAGAATCAGCACATCGCCATTCGCCAGAGACTCTACGGCCTCCTCAACATCCGGTCCGATGCAATCCCCAACGAAGCGCACCGAAGCGCCCTCAAGCATTTCATCCATTTTTTCCGCGACGGGCTTGAGCGACATCCCGGGCGCCCGTTTGCCCTTGGGACGGCCGAGATGTGAGAGGACGACAACCCTTGCGCCACGAGAGACAAGTGACGTGATGGTTGGCAGAATGCGGTCGATACGGGTTATGTCCGTGATCACGCCATCACGCATGGGTGCATTCATATCCACGCGCACCAGGACACGCCTGCCCTTTACCTCAGCCTGCCAGATTGAGCGTAATGCGTTCTGAACCATGCCCCCTAACTCCGAAAAACTACTTACCCAAGATGCGCTTTGCGGCGTCAGCAACAGCATCGGCCGTTATGCCGAAATGCTCATACAAGTCACTGATTGGCGCCGATGCGCCAAAGCTCGACATGCCGACGAAGGCGCCATCAGATCCGGTCCACTTGTCCCAGCCAAAGCCGACTGCCGCTTCAACCGCGACGCGCGGGGCCTCCCCAAGGACTTTTTCACGGTAGCTCTCATCCTGGCGCTCAAACAATTCCCAACACGGCATGGACACCACCGCAGCCTTGATGCCGTCCTTGCCAAGTGCCTCGGCGGCGTTGACGGCGATCTCAATTTCCGACCCCGTGGCCAGCAACGTCACGTCGCGCGCACCATCAGCTTCGCGCAGCACATAGGCGCCTTTGGCAGAAAGATTATCTGTGTCATTTGCCGTGCGCTGTGTCGCCAACCCCTGCCGGGTCAACACAAGGATTGATGGCGTTTTGGGATTTGTCAGCGCGATCTCCCAGCATTCGGCGCACTCCACCGCATCGGCGGGGCGCAGCACATTCAGATTGGGCATGGCCCGCAGGCTGGCAAGATGCTCAACCGGCTGGTGCGTCGGCCCGTCTTCGCCAAGGCCAATCGAGTCATGCGTCATGACATAAATGACCCGCTGCTCCATCAACGCCGACAGCCGGATGGAAGGGCGGCAATAGTCGGTAAAAACAAGGAACGTTGCGCCGTAAGGCACAACACCGCCATGCAGCGCCATACCGTTCATGGCTGCCGCCATGCCATGCTCGCGTACGCCGTAGCGAATATATGAACCGGAATAATTGTTTGGTTTCATATCGCTATGGTGGCTGGTCAGCGTACCAACCGAGCCCGTGAGGTCAGCCGACCCGCCAACGATACCCGGCACCACCGGCACCAGTTTCTCCAATATCAGTTGCGAGGAAACCCGGGTGGCGAGCTTCGGAGCATCGGAAGAAAACTCCGCCTTCAAATCCGCAACCGCCGCGGCAATTGCTTTCGCCGCGTCCGCATCAACCGGTTCTGACAGCCGAGAAAGTTCCTGCGCGCCAAGTCTTGCGGCTCGCGCCTCCCATGCGTCACGCTTCGATACGCCGCGCGCACCGGCGCTGCGCCATGTATTGAGAACATCATCTGGCACTTCGAACGGCGCATGCGGCCAGCCGATTTTTTTGCGCGTCGCGGCAATTTCATCATCGCCGAGCGGCGCGCCATGGGTAGCAGACGTGCCCTGCTTGTTGGGCGAGCCATAACCAATGATCGTCTTGCAGGCTATGAGCGCGGGCTTGTTCGAGGCTTTGGCCGCCTCGATGGCGTTTGCGATCGCGTCCATATCATGGCCATCGACAGCGCTTGCCTCCCAGCCGCACGCCTCGAAGCGTTTGATCTGGTCATCAGACACAGACAAATCGGTCGGACCGTCGATCGATATCTGGTTGTCGTCGAACAGCACGATCAGCTTTGAGAGCTGCAGATGCCCGGCGAGCGATATGGCTTCGTGGCTGATGCCTTCCATCAGACAGCCATCACCAGCTATCGCGTAGGTATAGTGATCGACGATATCATCGCCGTGCCGGGCATTCAGAAGACGCTCGGCCATCGCCATGCCGACCGCGTTACCAATCCCCTGTCCCAAAGGCCCCGTTGTCGTCTCGATGCCAGGCGCGTGGCCATACTCAGGATGTCCGGCGGTTTTCGAGCCCAATTGACGGAATTTTTTGATCTGCTCGATATCCATGCCCGGATATCCGGTGAGATAAAGCAGCGAATAGAGCAGCATCGAACCATGGCCGGCGGAGAGTACGAACCTGTCGCGATCCGGCCAATCCGGCGCTGATGCATCGAATTTCAGAAATTTTGTGAACAGCACGCTGGCCACATCCGCCATGCCCATGGGCATGCCTGGATGCCCCGAGTTGGCCTGCTGTACCGCGTCCATGGACAAGGCGCGGATTGCATTGGAAAGGTCGCGAGGCGCCACTCCTTGCACGGCGGCGCCATCCGCCAAAACTTCCCCCCATTCACTCCTCCTGTATGTCTTGCTGAATTGTTCTGGCCCGTCAAAATTCGCTAAAAAATAATCAGATCGCATGCACGCCCATGGCCGCCTTGACCATATGGAACGCCACGATGAGCTGGGTCAGCGCCAGCGGATGCGAGACGCTTTCGCCCGCAGCCGCGTCGTACCGGCCAACCTGATCGCGCAAATGGCCAGCTTCGGGCAACAGAGTCCAGAGCAGATCTTCAATTCGCTCTGCCCTCTCGTCGGAAATATCCCCCTCGATCTGCAGCATATCCACCGGTTTACCGTCGCTGTCGCGGGCCATTTCCAGGTGCAGCCCGCTCCCCCCGCCGCCATCAAACAATGGCGAAAAATCGGGATGCGGCAAAGTCGGGCGCAAAATATGCTGCACTTCCAGATGAGCATCGGACCCATTTGCCCCATGGGGTTTTTTAAACCGGATCACGATGTCGGCGAATGTCCGCTGCGGGTGGATATAGGTAGGGCTGTCCTTCGTGCGCAGCTCAAGCGAATTAAGGACCTCGTCCCTCGTATAACCGCGCCTGGCCGTATCGCGGTGTATTTTCCATTTGATTCTCAAGTCTTCTTCCGGCTCAAGATAAATCTTTACATCGTAGCAGTTGCGCATGGCGCGCGTCGTATAGCCCAACAGACCTTCCACAATCACGAAATCTTTCGGAGAGACCCGTTCAGAAGGCAACAGCGTTCCGCCGCCATGATCATATATGGGTTTGAGGATTGGCTGACCCCGGCGAAGAAGCTGTAAATGCTGCTCCACGATATCGATATAGCTGGCCCGGGGATCGAGAGCAGAGACACCAAGCTCACGCCGCTCAGTCCGGCTATAGCGGTGATAATCGTCGCTGCAAATGGTCGTACAGCGCTCCTCGGAGAGTATCTTTGAGACACCCGAAGACAGTGTCGTCTTGCCGGTTGCCGAATCTCCGACAATACCGAGAATAATCGGGCGATTGAGTGTCTTCGGCATGTTTCGTCCGTGACTTTCCAAGCTGTCCGCAACTGCGGCGTGATTGATCAGGCAGGCAAATAACTTGTGAGAATCTGCCTCTCCCTGGTGCTCCCGGTAATCATCAATGTCTGCACTTTGGTTTGGCTGTTCGTTCTCTCGACGCCATCCAGCATAAGGCCGGTTGTAATCCCGGTCGCGCAAAAGAAAACATCCTGCGAGGAAGCAAGCTCCTCAAGCTTGAACCAGCGTTTGGTATCAAGCCCTGCCTTTTCAACCGCCTGTTTCTCTGTTTGCAGTTGAGGATCCAGCCTTCCCAGAAATTCACCGCCAAGGCCGCGGATGGCGCAGGCTGACATTATTCCCTCGGGTGTACCGCCAGTCCCCATCAGCGCATCGATACCAGAGCCTGGCATCGCCGCGAGCAGTGCTCCGGCCACGTCACCCGCCGGGTAGAGCGCAACGCGAGCACCTGCGTCATAAATTTCATCAACAAGCTGACGGTGGCGCGGCTTTTCCAGCACAAATACAGTGAGTTCGGAAATGTCCTTACCCAAAACCTTCGCCAGCTCCCGCAATCTTTTCTTCGCCGGCCAGTCAGGGTCGATCTTGCCCTTTGCCTTGGGTGGCAGGGCCAGCTTTTCCATATAAAAGGCCGGACCGGGGCTCATCATGGAGCCGGCGGGCGCAACCGCAATGACCGCTAGAGCGTTAGTCAGTCCTTTGGCCAGATAGCTTGTGCCTTCGACGGGGTCGACAGCGATATCGGCCTTGAAGGCCGCATCGGGGCGGCCGACCCGTTCGCCATTATAGAGTTGCGGCGCTTCGTCTTTCTCGCCCTCCCCGATGACTACCGTTCCATCGAGGTCGATCTCTTCCAAAGCCGCGCGCATGGCGTCGACTGCCGCTTCATCGCCCTCGTTCGATTTGCCGCGTCCAATCCAGTCAAACGCGGCGCAAGCGGCTCTTTCGGTTACGCGCCGCAATGCGTATATCAGGTCTGGCTGCACTGGCTGAGATTGCGCCATAAGGGCACCTATTTCACGTATCAGTATGCGCCGGTGCGCGGGGGATAACCGGGATTCGACTGTTGTGCATTTGTGCGCAAACAAATCCTTACCCGCACCGCAGGTCAAGAGGACGTGATGTTCTTGGGCTCACCCC
>CAYOEI010000341.1:0-3122 GCA_964402825.1 uncultured Hyphomicrobiaceae bacterium | reverse complement strand
ATGTATCTTTTGAAATGCTAGGAAAATTATACTTTACATCAAGTGGTCCAAAACAATCATCACAGATATACTTGAACGTAGAATCATACTCTTTTTTGCATTCTCTGCATTGCAGGAAGGTTCTAGTCAAGATCTTGTTTTTCTCTAAAACTATACATAAAAAATCCTAATATCAAGTTAAGTAATACTTAATTTTATTGTATTAAAAATTTAATGATAGTTATACTATTTTTTTATGAAAAATCCATAGTCTAATTTTTTTTTTGGAAAAAATTGGAGAAAAATATGATTTTTTTATATATTTCAATTATTATTAAGAACGAAGCATTAATTTTCCTTTATTAAATTTAGAATTTGTATGAATCAAAAAAAATCTTATTATGATATTTTTACATCTAAATCAAATGTACTAAAATATTTGAATGGAAAATTAAATTATTCTGTCATAGAACCAATATTTGATTTTACAATATATAGTTGGAATCAAAATGAATCAGATATTTTGCAAAAGATTTCTAAAAAATTTAAATCCCAAATTGTAATTGTTAGAAGCTCTGCTCAAGGTGAAGATTCTGTGTCTAAATCTGAAGCTGGGAATTATCAGAGTATTCAAAATGTTCATGTAAATTCTAAAAATAAACTGAGATTGGCAATAACAAAAGTAATTAGCTCGTATCGTGAAAAAGGAAATAACAATAAATTTAATCAAATATTAATTCAAAATCAATCGTTGGACGTAGTTCGAAGCGGAGTGATCTTTACTAGATCTAATGATAATGGTTCTCCATATTATATAATAAATTTTGATGAGGGTAATGAAACTGATAGTGTTACCAAAGGTGAAGTTGGAAATATAGTTAAAATATTTAAGAATGTAAATATAAAAACCATTTCTAAGGAATGGAAAAATCTTATTAAATCGGTTAAAGAAATTGAAAAAATTATTGGATTAGACTTTCTTGATATTGAATTTGGAATAAACAAACATGATCAAATTATTATTTTCCAAGTACGTCCTTTAATAATTAAGTTATCTCATCAAAAAGGTGATCCAAAACTTATTTCTAGAATAATTAATAATAATAAAAAAAAGTTTTTAAAATTCAATTATGATAAATCTCTTCCCGGCTCATTTACGATATTTTCAGATATGTGTGATTGGAATCCTGCAGAAATAATTGGAAGTAGACCAAATATTCTTGATTGTTCTCTGTATGATCATGTAATAATGAAAGATAATTGGTCTTTAGGCCGTGAAGTACTTGGATATTCTAAAGTTAAAACAATATCACTGATGACTATATTTTCTCATAAACCATATGTTGATACTAGAGCAAGTTTTAATTCGCTAATCCCTACAAAAATTCCTAAACGATTAAAACAAAAGTTAGTGAATTTTTATATAAAAAAATTATCTAATAATCCATTTTTACATGATAAATCTGAATTTGAAATTTTATTCACTTGTAATGAACCTACATTGACTGAAAGATTAAATGAATTGGAAAAAAATAATTTTTCTGAAAAAGAAATTCTAATTATCAAAGAAATTTTAGAAAAATTCACTCATGAGTTAGTAAATAATTTTTCTGAAATTTATGATGACTCAACAAAATCTATTAAACTATTGCAGAAGAATCGAGATTTTCTTATTTACAAAATTAACTCATCAGAAAGAACACCACGTGTTCTTTTTTATGCTATACAAAAACTTCTTGATGATTGTAAAAACTTTGGGACGTTAACTTTTTCTTCAATGGCCAGATTGGCATTCGTATCTTCTATTATTTTAAGAGGATTAGTATCAAAAAAACTAATGGATGCTAAACTTTTAGAATTATTTATGAATTCACTTGAAACTCCATTATCAGATATTCAACACGATGTTAATCTTTATGTGAAAAAAGAAATATCAAAAGATTCATTTTTAAAAAAATATGGTCATTTAAGACCTGGGACTTATGATATACGTGCTATAAGGTATGATGATAATCATGATTTTTTTAATAATTTAAAATTTATTGAAAAGAAAAAAACTAATTCAAAATTTGACGAAAAAAAATTTTTAAAAATTATTACTGAATATCTTCCCTACGAACCTGATCTATTTTTTTATTTTATTAAAAAATCCATCACTCAACGTGAATATATAAAATTTGAATTTACAAAAAATCTCAGTCTTGCAATAGAATTAATTGCAGAAGTTGGAGACATGTTTGGGTTTTCAAGAGATGAAATGGCTAATTTGCCCTTAAAATCAATTTTGAAGGGCAAGGAATTAAAAAAACAAGAAATTAAACAATTTTGGAAAAAATCTATCGAACAAGAAAGAAAATCTATATCACTAGATGGTTTTGTGGTTCTTCCCCCATTAATTATCTCTGAGAAAGATTTTGAAGTTCAACATCATTATATTTCAAAACCTAATTTTATTTCATCATTATCAATTAATTCTGAGGTAGTGATGTTGTCTAAATCCGAGAAACAAAATTTATCAAATAAAATCATTTTAATAGAAAATGCAGACCCGGGTTATGATTGGATTTTTACTAAAAATATCTCTGGCTTAATAACAAAATATGGAGGTGTTGCCTCACATATGGCAATAAGGTGTTCTGAATTAGGCCTTCCAGCAGCAATTGGTTGTGGAGATATACTATTTGATAAACTTACATCAGCTAAGAGAGTCTTGTTAGATTGTAAACACCATCAAGTTATTATTTTGCAAAATATGGTTGAAGAAGAATATGCCGAAGAAAAAAAATTACTAAAATCTTTGGGATATATTAAATAATCAGTTTATATCTTGAATTTAATAACTATTTTATAAATAGGTAATGGTTTCTGTTTGTTGCAAAAAAGAATTGGATTAACTTTACGTGTTCAAACAATAAAAGAGTATGATGAAAAACGCGATGCAATTAGTCAGGATTGGATACAGTTTTTTCAAAAACTTGATTTTTTGCCGATTTTGATTCCTAATCAATTACCAGATGTAACTTCTTTTCTAAATGAAATGAAATTAGATGGGATTATCCTTTCTGGAGGAGATAATATTGGGGATGATCATGGACGTGATAATACTGAAAATAAAATTTTAAATTTTGTTATATCAAACAACA
>CAYOEI010000340.1:0-3903 GCA_964402825.1 uncultured Hyphomicrobiaceae bacterium | reverse complement strand
TCGGTTGCCGATACTCCTCCTGATAATTTAAATTGCTCCGAAAAGCGCGTGGTTGTTTATGGCTGGACCAGTAAGCGGCAATCAATGGCGGAATTGGCCGCCATTGCGAAATGGCAGGATAGGGTGAAATCCAAACTCCCGAGTTTTGATCAGTGGCACCAGGCTTTTAATCGCAAAATGACTTGCCAGATTATTAAAGCAAGTAGCCATTATCAGTGCGAAGTTTCAGCAATTCCATGCCACTATAATAAGAGCTAGTGCATGATCCGATCATATTGATCCATTTGACCGGATCACGCTGTGGAGCTTGTGGATATTTATTTTAGCCTGACCATGGCGCCGCGTGCCCCTATAGTGCGCCTCCATGAGCGCCACACAAAAAGATTCGAAAAAAATCACTCCCCGCCCGGTACAAAAGGGCGATCATGTTTTCCTGATTGACGGTTCTGGCTACATCTTCCGCGCCTATCATGCCCTGCCGCCCCTGACGCGCCCTTCAGACGGGTTGCCCGTCGGTGCGGTGCATGGTTTTTGCAATATGCTGTGGAAGTTGCTTCGCGATACATCAGATGAATTCGAGCCAACCCATTTCGCCGTCATCTTCGACTATTCAGGCAAATCCTTCCGCAACGATATCTACCCCGAATACAAGGCGCATCGCCCGCCCGCACCTGAAGATCTGGTGCCCCAATTCCCGATCATCCGTGATGCGACACGCTCGTTTAATGTCGCCTGCATCGAAAAAGAAGGCTTTGAGGCCGACGACCTGATCGCCACCTATACGCGCCAGGCGGTGGAGGCGGGCGGCGATGTCACCATCGTTTCATCGGACAAGGATTTGATGCAGCTTGTGGGCCCCGGCGTCGTGATGGTTGACACCATGAAGAACAAGCGCATCGGACCTGAGGAGGTCGTCGAGCGCTTTGGTCTTGGCCCCGACAAGGTCATCGAGATACAGGCGCTGGCCGGCGATTCAAGCGATAATGTACCTGGCGTTCCCGGTATTGGCGTAAAAACGGCCGCCCAGCTCATCTCTGAATATGGCGATCTGGAAACGCTGCTGGCGAATGCGAGCGGGATCAAACAGAACAAGCGGCGCGAGAACCTCATTGAGTTTGCCGACCAGGCGCGGATATCAAAGGAGCTTGTAACTCTGAGGCAAGATGTGCCCGTCGATGTGCCGCTGGAGGAGACGGGGGTGCGCGAGCCAGTGGCGGAAGAAATCCTGGGCTTTTTGGCGCAGATGGAATTCACCACGCTCACCAAACGCATTGCTGAAGCGCTCGGGGCGGAGGCACCCGCCCGCAAACCACCCTCTCCCCGCGCTGGAGTGAGTCAGGGCGAGGGGGGAGGTGATGCGGAATCTGGAACCCCCGTGAAACTGGCGGCCCATCGCGCAGCCGAAATCGCCAGTCTGCCTATCGATCGATCTGCATATGAAACCGTGACGGAACTTGCCGCGTTGGAGGAATGGGTGGAGTTGGCCCGCGCTCAGGGCTATCTCGCCATCGACACCGAAACCGATTCTCTCGACGCTATGCAGGCGCGTCTCGTCGGCGTTTCGCTCGCAATTTCACCGGGCAAGGCGTGTTACGTGCCTTTGCTCCATGGCGCGGGCGACGGGCTCGATTTGCTGGGTGTGGGAGATATCGAACAAATCCCGCTGACCGACGCGCTGGGCGCTCTCAAACCCTTGCTGGAAGATGAGGGTGTTCTCAAGATCGGCCAGAACCTTAAATATGATTTGCTGGTTCTGGCCCAGCACGGCGTCGATGTGACGCCGATGGATGACACCATGCTGATGTCCTACGCGCTTGATGGCGGGCGCGGGCGGCACGGCATGGACGAGCTGGCGCTGCGCCATCTCGGGCATGTGTGCATCCCCTTCAAGGAGGTGGTGGGCAAGGGCAAGTCCGCCCTCACTTTTGATCAGGTGCCGATCGACAAGGCCAGTGAGTATGCAGCCGAAGACGCCGACATCACGCTTCGCTTGTGGCTGCTCCTCAAGCCCCGGCTTGCCGGGGAAGCCATGAGCACCGTTTACGAAACGCTTGAGCGGCCGCTGGCGCCGGTGCTGGCGCGTATGGAGCGGCGTGGTGTGTATGTGGAGCGGCAGGTGCTCTCGCGGCTGTCGGGGAATTTCGCCCAGAAGCTGGCCGGGCTGGAGGCCAGCATCCATGCAGCGGCGGGGAGCGAATTTAATATCGCCAGCCCTCGTCAGCTTGGTGAAATTCTGTTCGACAGGATGGGCCTGCCGGGCGGCAGGCGCACCAAGTCAGGCCAGTGGGAAACCGGGGCCGGTATACTCGACGATCTGGCGGGCAACGAAAACCTCCCGGATGAGGCGCGAAGTTTTGTATCGGAGATGCTGGAATGGCGGCAGCTCGCTAAACTCAAGAGCACTTATACGGATGCGCTTCCCACTCATATCAACCCGCGGACAAATCGCATCCACACCTCGTATGCCATGGCCGGCACGACCACGGGCCGTCTCGCATCCACCGATCCGAATTTGCAGAACATACCCGTGCGCACGGCTGATGGGCGGGAAATCCGCAAAGCTTTCATGGCCGAAAAGGGCAACAGGCTACTCTCCGCTGACTACTCGCAGATCGAGCTGCGCGTGCTCGCCCATATCGCCGACATTGCGGCGCTGAAGCAGGCTTTTGAAGACGGCCTCGACATTCATGCCATGACGGCGTCCGAGATGTTCGGGGTGCCGGTTGAGGGAATGGCGTCCGATGTCCGGCGGCGCGCCAAGGCGATCAATTTCGGCATCATCTATGGCATTTCAGCTTTTGGCCTCGCCAACCAGCTCGGCATTTCGCGCGGTGAGGCGGGCGATTATATAAAAACCTATTTTGAGCGCTTCCCCGGCATCCGCGATTATATGGAAGCGACCAAGGAGACCGCGCGCAAGCAGGGCTATGTGGAGACCTTGTTTGGGCGGCGGATGCATTTTCTGGACATCAATTCGAAAAATCCGCAGATGCGCGGCTTCAAGGAGCGCGCGGCTATCAACGCGCCAATCCAGGGGTCCGCCGCCGACATCATCCGCCGGGCGATGGTGCGTATGGAGGGGGCGCTTAGCGATGCGAACCTCTCCGCGCGCATGCTGTTGCAAGTGCATGACGAGTTGATTTTCGAAGTGGCTGAGGCGGAGATTGAGAAGACGATCGAGGTTGTCAGCTCTGTGATGGAAAACTCACCCTCGCCGGCAGTGCAGCTCGCCGTGCCGCTGAAGGTCGATGCGCGCGCGGCGGGGAACTGGGATGAGGCGCATTGAGGGGTGGGAGATACTCTGTCAAAACTCGACGTGGCGTGGCTTCAGCTCGTAACGGCGATACGCCTATTCTTTGATGATTGTGACCTAGTTTAAGTCCTATCGAGGCCAGTTTCTCTATCCGTCATCCCGGACAAGCGGCGGCCCGAGTGGTGGGTATGTCTCTGAGAGCTCACCCGCCGCGCGATCCGGGATCCAGTTTTTTGCAGCGATAGATGTGGCACGACCCAACTGGATTTCCGGTTTTCACCGGAATGACGAATGTGGGATAGGCCATCTTCTCGTCTTTTCCTGTGGTGCGCGCTGCTCGGCCCAATTGGGTTCCCGCCTTCGCGGGAATGACGAAAAGGGAAGCGCGGAAATGACGAAAAGGGGTGGCGCGGGAATGACGAGCGGGCACAAACCCTTTTACGAAAAAGTCCTCCCCAGCCAACTGTCCAGGGTCAGGAACGCGAGCGCGGCGAGGCAGAGGAGCAGCAGAGGCAAAAGAGAGATAAACAGCGCGCGTCTGTTGTTCTGTTTGCGCGCTAAAAACCACGGGATGACAATGGCGACAGCAGTCGCCACGACGATCATGTTCAGCACATAAAAGCCGATGCGCATGGTGACGTCGTCCATGG